>JAEOUM010000030.1 GCA_016839275.1 Candidatus Thorarchaeota archaeon | reverse complement strand
GGAAATTATCACTGTCCCTAGTCAGAAACTCCTCTGCATCACTACGGATGTCATCCCCCCATTTTATATCGATACCGCCCTTCTGGCAAGCCTCAATCGCCTCAGCATATGTCATTCTATCAAATGGCGGATTCACAGCAAGTAGACGTTCTGGGGAGACACCCAATTCTTTCAGCTCAGATAATCTATTCTTAGCTACAGCATGACACATGTAACTTATGAGACCCTCTTGTCTCTTAATGTTGCATTCATGGTCACACCAAGCTTCTTCGACCTCTAGATGCCAGAATTCTGTCAAATGCTTACGAGTCCGTGATTTTTCGGCTCTAAAAGAGGGAGCAAGTATGAACACTTTCTCCATTGCAAATAACTGAGGTTCTAGGTGCATCTGGCTGGTCTGTGTGAGGTAGACCTTCCTTCCGAAGTACTCCACTTCGAAGAGCTCAGAACCCTCCTCACCCATTGTCGAAACAAACATTGGTGATGTGGTCTCATAGAAACCTTCGCTCCGCAAGTACTCACGAGCTGCTGCAAACACCTCGTCCCTGATTTTCAATATGTTGGTGAGCCTACGTGAACGCATCCATAAGTGGCGATTATCATTCAGGAACTCGATGCTTTGGTCCTCAGTTATCGGGAAATCTTCTGCAAAGTGCAATACATTGAAGTCCTCGACCTGTACCTCAAAACCACCCTCTGCTCTTGAATCAGCTTTCACAGTCCCAGCCAAGGTCACGAGGGATTCTATTAACATCTTTTCTGCGTCAGCATATTGCTCTTCACTGACAGCATCCTTTTTAATTACTGTTTGAACGACTCCTGAAGGGTCTCTGAGAATGACAAAGACCATCTTCTTCTGTTTACGAATCCGATGGACCCATCCTCTTAGATGGACTTTCTTACCATCATATCCGCCTTCAAGCACGTCCTTTACGTGTATATAGCTCACATCAATCACCACTAAGATGAATCAGGCTCATATTGAGCCTGATAACTATGACCCATGGTCCAGTGGATAAAAAAGTGACGGCTAAAGAATCCCATCACTCGATTACCTAAATCGCACAAACCAGACAAGCGCTACAAGTACAATAGCAGCAAACGCAATCAGTCCGCCATAGATAATGTATCGAGCTACTGTCGATTGGGAAACAATAACTAATACAATGGACTCTGCATAGTTGCCTCCCAAATCATAGACTTTAAGGATCACTGTATGTGATCCTTCTAAGAGACCTGAGAAGTCAAACTCTATGTTATCTGAAATCCAAGCATTGTTAGCTCTAATTTCACCATCCACAGAGATTGTGTAGTAATCTTTGAAATCATCTGTTGCGGTCCAGTTCTTTAACGGAACGGAGTCACCCTGAGCGTATGCCAAATCCGGTGGTGAATAGAGAATCAAAGGTACTGTATCATCTCTCAACACAGTAACGAGAACACTATGAGTCGCTGAGTTCCCACTAGTATCATTGGCGAACAATGTGAAGTTGTGAACTCCAATATTCAGACCATTCAGACTGAATGATATAACAGGCTCATCAGGATTGATATCGCCTGATTCTACTTCTGTGCCGTTATCTGTAATGCGATATTTGTTCACAAAATCGTCAGTGATATTCCATGAAAGCGATTTACCAGTAATTGTATAATAGAATTCGATGGGATCGGGTCCCTCGATTACAGGCGTCACATTCTCATATATTCGCAGGTAGATGATGTCCTCAGCGAAATTATTGTTCTGGTCATAAGCTACGAGTCTAAGTTTATAATTGCCAATAACGAACTCACCGAATGATGCACTCATATTGTAGACGTAGTCGTATGTAGAATTGACCCAAGAGAAGGTAACATTCAATGTACTGTCAATGTAAACCTTAATCGAACTTGGATATTCATCTTCGAGATGCCAGGTAATCGTGACATTCTCTGCATCAAACATGACTGATTGATTACCAGGACTAGAGATGATTGGTTTGCGAATATCACTCGTAATAGTTGTGAGATCATACGAGTAATTTCCTAAACCAACTGGTTGGCCAGCATATGTCACAGTCCAGTTGATGAAAGCGATAGGAAGATCCATGAAAATGACTGTGCCATTAACAGGTGTTATCTTAGTGCCAATCAAGGATCCATTCTTATACATAAGGTCCACAGTTGCACCTACAATTGGTTCAAGACTAGTTTCGAAGTAGGTGAATAGTTCGAGGTCGAAAAGATATGGGTCTCCTATCAGTGGACCGATACTCTGGTGAACAAGGTGCTGAGTACCGTTCGACTCAATCAAGCCCGAATCAAGTAGATATCCGGCATAAGGGCCACTGATAACAGACAAACGCCAGATATAATCACCTATAGGAATATCTTCAAAGTCAGCTCTTCCATTCGCGACTACCACCTGAGCATATATCGAGTTGTTTCCACTGAAATGAATTGAGAAATTGAGGTTATTTGCCAATTTATTCTCGACATCCCTGATGGTCGCATTAAGATCATCATCATCATTCTCCCAGTCTACATTTCCGAAAAGGATGTTAACAGTAGCTTCAGGACCATTAGATACGATCTGACCTGTCTTGTCAGGTGTCAGTGAATCTGCTGTGTGAGATATGTTCCAGATGTAGGTACCTTGGGGGAGATTAAAGAATTTTGTTTCTCCATTCCCATCCGTGAAGTGACTGCCATCATAAAGGGTCATATCAGTGGCATTGAACAGACGCACCCATGCACCGTTTAAAGGAACTGAACCATTCAATACTAAGAAGTAAAAATCATCATCGTTGAAAGCCTGCAGTTCATTCAAAACGCGTACAGTCACAACATAGTTTGTTGATGAGGGAGTATGAGGAGAATCGACTAGTGCTACATTTGTCACCGGGTAGCTAGTGAAGGCAATTGGAATCGTTGCACTTGCCACGAAGAACATAATGAAGAGTAGTGCAAACGCTCTATGTGATTTACTCATTCAATGTCACTCTCGATAGGGAATGAAAACGGCATATCCATTACCGTCTCTTGCTTAGCGGCGTCGAACTCGGATACTCCATAAAAGCCTTACCCTAGTTCCAACAGTGCACCACCCGAGAGGCGAAAAAGTCAATATTGTTATACGACTAGGATTTACTCCGCATTCGATACAAGCCCACCAGATTCAATACGACAGACATACCAGTGAATACACCAATTATGAAATCAAGTACAGGGACATCTACCATTAGAAAACGATCAGATAGGATTGCTATAGCAAGACATATACCGCCACTTGGAATGAGCCAGTTATCTTTGATGAGTGCCATCTTTTTTCACGTAGATGAGTTGGAAAAATGTAATTAAATGGATATTTCTCACAGCAAGTTCTCACATTTTTTAATATGATAGGCAACGTGCTTGGTTGAAGGTCCTAAAGTCGCTCCTCAATCCATGAAAAGATATCAGCAAGGAATTGCTCGCCACCTGGTTCTTCGAAAGGTTCATGATATAGTCCAGGATAGAGTTTCCAAGTCTTGTCTTCTGAACCTATATTGTCAAAGAATTCTTTGTTTTTCTCAGGGATTAGAATCATATCATCTCCGGTTTGCTGAACGAGAACAGGCAATTTAATCCTCGAAGCTGATTCAAAAAGCCTCTTACTAGCGCTGAGACCTTCAATCGCATAGCGAGGCGTGACTTTATCAAATCGTAAAGGATCCTCTTTGTTTCTCTGTACTACCTCCTGATTCCTTGATATGAGATCAAGTCTCAATCCATCATCGATGTAGGTCTTGATATTGATTTTTGATAACAAGGACCCCACCATTCGTGTGATCTTGCTAACTTCTAGTCTTTCTGAAACCGCTGGACACGGCATAATCAAACCATCTATGGGAGCATTCGGATATTCGAGCATATAGATGCCAATAAAAACGCCACCAAGAGAATGTCCGTACATGAACATCTTTTCATCAGGATGGCCCTCTCTTATCTCATCTATCAAGACTTTGATGTCTTGATTATACTCACCAAAACTCTCTATATTTCCCTTAAGGCCAGGATACTTACCAAAACCTCTCATATCAGGAGCATAGAACAAATAACCATTCTTTGCGAACTCCTTACCAACAAACGAAAGCAGTCCACTATGAGAACCCAGGCCATGAAATCCGAGGATTATGGCACGAGGTTTCTCGACAGGTTTCCAAACTCTGAGGAGCATTGTTGTCCCATCATACCCTGAATAGTGCTCTTCTTCAGTCGACATCGATACCACGTCTGTTTCATTCGGTATACAGAGACACCTATTTGTCTTCCGAAGAGCTATTTTTTATCCAACGAATGAGTATTGCTGTCGTGGATAATCAATATGGATTTCCAAGTTCTTAAGAAAATCAAATCCGAGGATTCCATATTCTATCAGATTGCCTTTAGGAGACACCTTGCTTAGATCTATTACTGCAACCTGTGAAGATTGAAGTTCTATAGAGTCCACTTTTATAGATTCAAGTGATGCCAGCTCTAAAGCTACATCGCCTCCTAATCCCCTAGCGATGCCTGGAACTGGTTCTGCATGGACATCAATACTTTCAGCTAGCTTAGGAGTTATCACAGTATTACCTGCACCAGTGTCAAGCACGAATTGAAAAGGTCCCAGACCATTGATACGGACTGGCACACCAACTAAGTGCGAGTTGTTAATGTATTCAAACCGACTCCAGTTGATCTCATTAGTTGACTTCAGTGTTTCGTGACCATTCTTCCCAATCCGGAGAGTCTGTTGCGGATAGCTCAATGCAACAATGCAGTGTTTGAGTGTAGAATGACCTAACACGCCATCACGATTTCCAGCCCCTGGTAACATTGCATCGAGGTCAATAACATAGACCTCATCTTCACGAAATTTTAACAGTCCGATTTCAATCGCGGCCTTGGCAAATTCAGTGGGAATCCCTCCACCCAGACCTCGAGCGTCAGCTCTCTCACTCTGATACGTAGAAATCCCCAAACTATCAGCCAATTTCTTTGAGAGTGTAGTAGTTGAAGCTCCTGTATCGAAATTAAAAGAGTAGGGACCTCGACTATTTACTGATACGGGTATCTTCACAAGTCGAGTCCCTGACTCGATATCAATTTCCACTTCCACTTTGCATCACCATAGTAGAGTCATCAGAAATACTACTCTGGCTTTCGTGCTGAAATGTAAGCACTGTATGCTCCATAGAGACTTTTGCCCGCCTTCCCTGTAATCTCCACATCAACAAATCCAGCACCACGAATGTGAGCAAGATACTCTTCATCAAGAATAGCTCCTCCAATGCATCCTGTGTAAGTAACGACCTCATCACGCACTTCTTTTGGTAATGGCTTTGAAAGGACTATATCAGAGACCATAATTCTTCCGTCAGGACGCAGGACTCTAAATGCCTCTTGGAACACCTTTCCCTTGTCGGGAGCGAGGTTAATGACACAGTTGCTGATTACAACGTCAACAGAGTCATTATCTACAGGCATGTTTTCAATGTCACCAAATCGGAAATCTACGTTTGTGATTCCAAGTTCTTCAGCATTCTTCTTTGCTTTTTCGATCATTGCAGGCGTCATATCTACGCCAATCACTTTTCCAGTTTCACCGACTTTCTTACTTGCTACAAACATATCAAGGC
>JAEOUM010000192.1 GCA_016839275.1 Candidatus Thorarchaeota archaeon | reverse complement strand
TATCTCCACAGATAGGGAGTTGATAGCCTCTACTGCAAGTGTCAGTTCTATAGCTGAATATATTGAAGCGGATGCCTTAATTTATCAGGAGGAGCACACTCTTGAAAATGCAATAGGTCTCAAAGACCTCTGTCTTGCATGTCTTGATGGTGACTATCCAACTGCGCATGCTCGTTCAATTCGGAAAGGAATACAACAGCAAGGCTCACTTTCAAATGAGCGAGATTATGAGAGGGATTTCTCACAATGAAAATTGGCACTTTAGCAAGCCACAGTGCACTCAATATAATCTCCGGAGCTAAAGCAGAAGGATTCGACACGGAGCTCTACTGCACACCAGATAGAACTCGTTTCTACAGAGCATTTGGTCTTGGAGAATCTATCGTTGAGATAGACTCCTTCAATGATATTCTCGAGAGAGACCTATCAGATGTCATAATCATACCTCATGGTTCCTTTGTCGCTTATCTTGGAGCTGAGAAAATTCAAAATTCAGATCTTAGAATATTTGGTAACAAGGAATTATTACGCTGGGAAGAGGATAGAATTCTAAAATCACAATTAATGACCGAAGCTGGTCTTAATGTTCCACAAGAATTTAGTAGTATTGATGAAATTGATAGTCCTGTTATTGTCAAGTCATATGGTGCAGCTGGAGGAGAGGGTTATTTCATCGCTGAAAATAAACAAGAGATATTGGGGAAACTTGATAGTGAAAAGCAATACAGCTTTCAGAAATATATAGTCGGAACCAAGATCTTCACTACATACTTCAATTCAATTTTCCACAATCGACTTGAAGTTTTTGGAGCAGATATCAGATATGAAACCGATGCTGATGCCAATGTGAGATTTGATGACAAACCAAGTTTTGTTGTTGTTGGGAATCTTCCATTGGTCCTCCGTGAGTCAACTCTTGCACAATACTTTGAAATGGGAAATGGATTCGTCGAGGCATTCAAAAGACTCACTAATCAGCATCTGGTCGGTCCATTCTGTATAGAAACAATAATTGATCGAAATCAAACAATTTACAGTTTCGAGTTCAGTGGCAGAATCGTTGCAGGAACTAATGTTTGGATGCCATCATCGCCTTACTCGTTTGCGCTTTTTGGGGATCAGATGTGGATGGGGAGACGAATCGCCCGTGAGATTCGCGATTTGATTGAACATCAAAGATTGGATGAGGCAATACGGTGATGTCGCATGTCTGATAATGAACGTGAACACAAGACTTACAAACCTGCATCATGCATAAGCGATACAGGGATAGATTTGGGTCTTGTTTTGGAGGTGCCTTGATGAAACTACCAACCATTGGAATGCTAGGTTCTCATAGCGCTGAAGAGATTGGAGTTTCTGCTAAGGCAAATGGATTTCAAACAGTAATTGTCTGTGAGAAGGGAAGGGAGAAGCTATATACTATCTATAACAAGCACCTCTACGATAATATCATTGTACTAGATCGATTCAGTGATCTGATACAAGATAGAATTCAGACACAGCTCCAAGAGCTGGATACTCTTTGGATTCCAAATCGTTCATTCTCTGTCTATGTCGGTTATGATAAGATTGAGCGTGACTTTATCATCCCAATTTACGGGAATAGGGGAATACTAAGGGTGGAGGAACGAGGTTTACTCAAGGATCAATACTGGCTCTTGAAAGAATCAGGAATCAGAACACCTGAGTCATTCACACCGGACACGATAGATAGATTGGTCATTATCAAAATTCAGCAAAAAGAACGACCGCTTGAGCGAGCATTCTTTTATGCTCATTCGCCAACAGATTATGATAAGACTAGTCAATCGATGATAAAGAAAGGACTGATAACTGAAGAGGATTTGAAACAAGCCATTATCGAGGAATTCGTCATTGCGCCTAGATTCAACGCAAATTTTCAAGCATATGCGATGAGTGACTTCTATGGTTCTTTAGATCTAGTAGGATTCGAGGATAGAGTTCAGACAAGCCTTGGAGGTCTCTTGAATCTGCCAGCTACTGAGCAATTGAAGATTGATATCACTGTAGTAAATGAAGAGGTCGGGCATAAAGGAGTGACTATGAGGGAGAGTAAGAAACCTCTTGTCTACAGCGCAGCGGAAAAATTGCTGATTGGTGTAAAGAAACATTTCCCTCCAAGAATGATAGGACTATTCTCACTTCAAGGAGCTTTGACAGAACGATCAGAGTTTATTGTCTTTGATTTGAGTCCGCGAGTACCAGGAGCTCCATGCATAGGTCCAACTAGCCCAGAAATGAGAAGGCTTTCACTCAAATTTGGAACTGCAATACAATCACCTCTTGATCTATGCATGATTGATATCACCAAAGCGGTTGAACAGGGTAGACTTGCTGAGGCGACCACATAAAAATGTGAAATACACATGAAGGAGAGATAAAGATGGAATTGATTCATGAAGGAAAAGCGAAACGGGTTTTTGCAGACCCGGACTCTAATAATCGTGTCATCATAGAATTCAGCGACTCTGTAACAGCTGGAGATGGTGCAAAGAAAGACGCATTTCCAGATAAAGGATCAATAGCCTGTGATATTTCAGAGCTTCTCTTTAGCTACCTAGAAGGAAAGGGTATTGACACACATTACATAAAGAGACTCAAAGGTCCCCAACTACTTTGTAAGAAAGTGACTATCTTTCCTGTGGAAGTTGTTTGCAGAAATATCGCCGCAGGATCTTTTAGCAAACGATATGGTGTTGAAAAAGGGATTAAATTTGAAAAGCCCTTAGTTGAGTTCTTTGTTAAAGATGATAGTCTTCATGACCCGTTAATAACAATGGGAGCTTTAACCAGAATTGGACTCGTATCTCGTGATGTTCTGCAGTTCCTAACAAGAGTCACACTTTCTGTAAATTACTATCTTAGTGAATTGTTAAAACAGCAAGGTCTCACGCTTATCGATTTCAAGCTTGAGTTTGGAATGACGGAAGACAATACCATCGTCCTTGCAGATGAAATCTCTCCTGACACGATGAGGATTTGGGACAACAAATCCACTTCACTCGACAAGGATGTCTTTAGAGAAGGAAAAGGGGATCTCATTTCTGTCTACAAGAAATTACTTGATACTCTACGTGCTTCTAAACCGGAAGATGTGGAAATTGTGAAAGAAGTAGTCCAAGTGATAGTAGAGCCAAAATCAGGAATTAAGAATCCGCCAGGAGAGGTCACAAAAAAGGCTCTGATGCGGCTTGGCTTTGCAGAGGTTGATGACGTTAGAGTTGGTAAAGTATTCAACATCATCTTGAAGAAACCTATTACTACGGAGATACTTAACCATCTGAATATTATGAATGTGAAACTACTTTCAAACCCAATATCAGAGAAACATAAAGTGAGGCTTGAGTAGTGGCAATCGCGGTTCTTCGATTCCCAGGAACAAATAATGAGGAGGATGCAATTCGAGCACTGTCTCTGATTGAAGGAGCAGATCCGTATCTTGTTCCTTCGAGAAAAGGTCTCGCAGGTCTTGAAAAAGCTGATGGTATTTTTATTCCAGGGGGCTTCTCATATGGAGATTATCTGCGAGCAGGAGCAGTAGCCTCAGTGGAAACAATTACAGAAGGAGTGAGAGACCTAGCTGAAGACGGACTGCCTGTGATGGGCGTTTGCAATGGATTTCAAATTCTGGCCGAAATGGGACTCTTGCCGGGAGCTCTGTTACCAAATGAATCAGCTCACTTCATCTGCAAATGGGTTTACCTCAAAGTTAGCGATAGGGCAACACTCTTCACTGAAGGACTCGAAGGTGCGGTTATCCGC
The DNA here is from genome assembly GCA_016839275.1 of Candidatus Thorarchaeota archaeon. Taxonomy (GTDB): domain Archaea; phylum Asgardarchaeota; class Thorarchaeia; order Thorarchaeales; family Thorarchaeaceae; genus SMTZ1-45. Next base: position 1,063 of record JAEOUM010000192.1, on the reverse strand, counting down.
CTACCAATTGCACATGCTGAGGGCAATTATTATTGTTCAGATGAAGAACTTGAAGCCATTAATGATGAAAATAGGATTCCATTCAGATACTGCAATGAATCTGGGGAGATTAACGACATAGTGAATCCAAACGGTTCAGTCCATAATGTGGCGGGAGTTTTAAGCCAGAAAGGTAATGTGCTTGGACTTATGCCACATCCAGAAAGAGCAAGTAGACAGATTCTAGGATCTTCTGATGGTCTACTAATAATCGAGAATTTTGTGAGGGCTACTAAATGCTGACCAAAGAAGAACTTCAGTATGCAACATCTATTCTCGGACGAGAACCAACAAGAGCTGAACTTGGAATGCTTGATGTTCTTTGGTCTGAACATTGTAGCTACAAGAGTAGTAAGAGATGGTTTCACCTGTTCAAGACGACTGGAGAGAATGTTGCTCTTGGTATTGGAGAGGGTGCGGGGCTTGTGGATATTGGCGACGGATACCTGATCGGTGTTGCCATGGAATCGCATAACCATCCAAGTCAAATTGATCCATATAATGGTGCAGCAACAGGAGTCGGAGGAATCATTAGAGATGTGATTTCTCAGGGATGCAAGGCAGTCGGACTAATGAATTGCCTGCGTTTTGGGCATCCACATAAGCCTCACAATGCCTACTTACTAGAGAATGTTGTTCGAGGAATCTCAGAGTATGGGAATAGTGTAGGAATCCCCGTTGTCGGAGGGGAACTTGAGTTTGATGACTCATATGATGAAAATTGTTTGGTGAATGTTGTATGTGTAGGCTGGGTCAAACCAGAAATGATTGTAAGAAGCAAGGCTACAACACCAGGACATCATCTCGTTATGTTTGGATCAACAACAGGACGTGATGGAATAGCAGGTGTTAGCTTTGCATCTGAAGCATTTTCTGATATTGAAGAAGAGAATCGAGGAGCTGTGCAAATCGGAGACCCCCTGAGTAAGAAAGTTCTCATTGATACATTGAAAGAACTCGTTGAAGAAAAACTCCTGGAAGGGCTTCAGGATTTTGGAGGAGGGGGTATGACATCAGCTGCTGG
>JAEOUM010000191.1 GCA_016839275.1 Candidatus Thorarchaeota archaeon | reverse complement strand
TTGAACAGAAAGTTCGGCTCCAAGGAGGTACTCAAGAGGCAAAGAAAGAGCTTCTTAACTTCATACGTACGAAACTTGATCGATTTGGCACCCTACGTAACGATCCATCTCAGGATTATCTTTCAAATATGAGCCCCTACCTTCATTTTGGAAACATCTCGCCTCTCTTCATCGCACTTCAAATACAGGCATCGGGGAGTCAGGGGGCTGATGCTTATCTAGAGGAATTAATAGTACGTCGAGAGTTGAGTCTGAATTTTGTTCATTTCAACGAGAACTATGATAATCCTGAGTGTTTACCAAACTGGGCGAAGGAAACTCTCGAACTGCATGCTTTTGATCCTAGAGAGTATCTCTATTCCTTTGACGAATTGGAGCGAGCCAAAACACACGACCCATACTGGAATGCCGCTCAGACTGAAATGACTCGATTCGGAAAGATGCATGGGTATATGCGAATGTACTGGGGCAAGAAAATACTCGAATGGACAGAATCGCCAAATGATGCGTTTGAAACCGCACTTCGATTGAACAATAGGTACGAGTTAGATGGCAGGGATCCAAATGCGTTCACTGGTGTAGCGTGGTGTTTCGGAAAACATGATAGAGCATGGAGTGAAAGACCGGTTTTCGGTAAGGTTCGGTACATGAATGATAAGGGACTAAAAAGAAAATTCAAAATTCAAGCTTATGTTGATTCTATTTTACAGTGAATTGCTGCCATAGATTACATTCAGATATGATTTATCTGAATGAAGAACCAGTGTATTCTGAGCTTGGGTAGGTGAAACAGCATTGCAGTTACCTACGAGGAAGAAGTATGCAGTAAAGGATATCATGAATGACTTAAAGAAGATAGGCCCCTCTCCATACGTATTAAGTGAGATTGGCTCGAAACTAGTCTATTACGAATGGAGTTGTTGCAGGAATCTTTTAGGAAATGACCATCCTATTACTGTGAACTTCAATGAAACACTCGAATTCATGGAACATGGTTTTGAACGGATGCTTGTAGAGGGTGAACTCTGGCGAGTAAAGGACACTCCACAGTCTGCAATTAATGATTTTCTCAAGGAACGTCCCGCTGATTTTCTTAATCACATTTTAGAAAGACCAGTTGACTACATCAAGGGTCTTCTCGAGTCGACTGTAGCAGCAAGGAAGGAAGAGATTGACTACTATAAGCAGATGGAGTCGGGGGTACGTCAAGAGATTGAGGCAGATTCAGAGAACCCTGAGCTATGGAACAAACTCCGCCTTCTCCTGTGGATTGTTGGAAAATACAGTGAAGCAAGCGACGCATTCAAGACAGCCAAGAGTCTTGGTTGGACAAAAGAATCGAGTGCAATTGTAGCACTTTGAATTTTGTCGAGCATGACTTAAACTCGGGAAGATGTAAATACAAGAGCTAGGTAGTTACTTCAGGGATGCATAATTAGAATCAGTAGAAGGTCCAGTGATGCATTAAAGCCAATGGTACTTTTGAATGCCACTGGCAATCCTGTGACTGTTTCTGCAGTTGCAGTTGATGATACATATCTCTATGCATCAGATAGTGAGGGCAGTCTCACAATTTGGAATAAGCCTGACCTAGATTCGCCTCTTGTCCTTCCAGGACAGACATCAACTCAGATAGAGTCATTGTTGTCTGATGGTCAATATCTCTACAGTGGAAGTATATCCGGAGATACTGTCATCCGAGTGTACAATCTGGATTTGGACCTAATTCACATTATCAAGGGACATGTAGGCACAATATTTGACATGTCAACAGATGACCAACACCTTCTCTCTGGATCTGGAGATGCTACTGTGAAAATCTGGGATAAGTCTGATTGGAGTCAGATCGGATCAATTGTGGCACAGACCCATTTTGTTCTGTCAGTGGCACTCGATGATGATTATATCTATGCTGGAGGCATTGACAATTGCACGAATGTCTATGGCCGTGTATCGTTGAAACGAGTAGTGTCACTTCATGGTCATGATGCAAACATTCTATCACTCGCAACAGATGATAGGTATACATACTCTGGTTCTGGAGAGCTATGGTGGGGCGGTCCAGGGTCACCACGCCCTAGTGTGTTCGAAAGTGCAATCAGAGTATGGGACAAGAAGGATTGGAGTTGCGTAGAAGTTCTTTCTGGTCATCGAGATAATATCAATGCCCTCGCAGTTGACAAGCGCTTTGTCTACTCCGCCTCAGATGATAGTACTGTAAGGATATATTCTAAACAAGATTGGTTAGAAGTCGCATCTATCGACATAGGTTTTGGAAGAGTTATTGATCTAACACACGATGACAAGTTCTTGTACTTTGGTTGTTCCGATGGCAATGTTCGCTACATTGCTAAGGAATTGTTTTGATAGTAGTCTTTACATCCGACTGATTCGATTGGGTGAAGAAATGTTTGGAACTCTAATACTCTTCCCTCTGGATCCTCAGCAAAGAAATGGTATATCTTGTATGCATCATTCTCTAACGGTTTCGTCTTTGCTATGTGCGTCAACATCGCATACATTTCATCAACACGATCTTTAGTTGGATAGAAGAAGGTGATCATCCCTTCAAGTTCTGCTGAACTACGTTCACAAAAGCCCAACAGAAGATTGCCGTGATTCAAAATCGTGCAGTCTTTCTGTTCCAGCCAGATACGCATCCCCAACTCTTGTACATAGAAATCTACAAGATTTCTTAGCATCATAGTCTTGAAGAAGATTATTCCTGCCATTAGATGTACCTGAAATGTGTGTCAACAGATTATTCTCATAGGTCTTTCCGAACAAGACAAATTGCGGTCATGACAATAAGAACCTAAAAACGCACTAGGTATTTCAGTTTTGAGCTTTTTTCAAGTGCAGTTCGGTTCAAACCATACCCTCGCAGTTCACGCACATAGATATCTCTTCTCTGCAGTATATAATCTGTCTGTGAAATTATCAGAGGAAGAAATAATGACAGCAAGACCCGGACGAACGCCAAAGAGCGCGATGAAAATCCTTGGCACATTGGCAAATGATGGTCCGATGTGTCCCCTTGAAATTAGTGAAAGATTGAACATGGCTCCACGAACAGTGAGCTTTGCCCTAAAGGAATTGGTACGACGTCAGCTATTACGCAGGGTTCCCAATCTACTTGATATGCGGCGACCAATGTACCATGTCAATCAAGAACTAGCAAAGGACCTTATCCAGAAATACACTGATTCTGCTTTTAGAGCGCAGCCCTCACCAGTGGCATGGCGCCAAAAAGCCTGAATCTCCATGTATTGTCTTTTTCGAGGATTTAGAAGGATGGAGCTGGTTCCGAAATGGTAGAAACTCCCGATCTCTTGGTCAAGTTTCAAGAAATCATCAACAAAGGACCAGCACAAGCCTCCGATACTGAAGAACAGGAATCTGTATCAATTCTGTACAAGACAAGCTGGGTACGGATTCTTGTGGTACGATCACCTGAAGATTCCAAATCAATTACAATCGATGTAGAAGTGTCTCCACCCTATCCCTCTCTATCTCCAACCTCTTCTTCTCCATCGACTGAAAAGGAGACAAGCAATAAAACGCAAAAGCTTCTGGGGCAATTGATTGAATACGTCCAGTACATACTGGTGTTAGAATCTTCAGGTTTCTCTATTGATTTTGTTGGGAATGAATGTCTCATTCTAGCCTCGCGGCATTTTACTGAAACGCCGCATGCTGAGATATTCGAGCTCCTTCTACCCCCTTCTGCGAAGAAATCGCAGTAGAAGGAGCTATCTTTCACTCAATCTCGATAGAAGCGATTTAGCAATTCCAACTCAGTCCAACAGTTAAATTATCAAGAATTTGATGATTTTTGAACCTACTCATTCGTATTTTTTGCATCTATGCATGTCGGATTATCATATTTCTGAATTAGCTAGCTCGCGCGCATAGATTTGCTTTCTCTCTTCAATAATTCACATATCATATAGGGTGTATTATCTATGATGTCCAGAATACGACTGCCAAAGAGTGCTCTCCTTGTATTGGAGTTTCTTCGCAGACGAGGACCAACGCCTCCTAGAGCAATTAGTAAAGAGAAGAATGGGGATTGCTATGTACTAAAACCGATCATCTCAATTACTCTTCTCACGTAAGTCGCGTCCTTTATGAGGTATTGAGGTATTTTGAAATTCAACCAAGGGATGTGTTTCCATGACTATTGATGTGTCAAGAGCGATGACAATAAGATTATCTTCAGAGCTCCCTCCCGAACCTATTTTCGATCAAAAGATTCGCCGTGCTCCAAATCGTGGATTTGATCTCACACCTCGTGAAACGATTATTGCAGTAAAGAATGCGCTACGATATATTCCAGAGAGCCTTCACAGGACACTTGCATCTGAGTTCTTAGAAGAGCTACTAACGAGGGGTCGCATCTACGGTTATCGCTATCGACCACAAGGTGTAATCAAAGCGTTATCGGTCGATGAATACAGAGGTATTCAAGAGGCTCGTGCCATTCAATTGATGATTGACAACAATCTTGACTTTGATGTTGCCCTTTATCCCTATGAATTGGTCACGTATGGTGAATCAGGTCAGGTCTGCCAGAACTGGATGCAGTATCAGCTCATTAAGAAGTACCTTGAAACTATGACCGTGGAGCAGACTCTAGTTGTGAGTTCTGGTCATCCAGTTGGACTCTTCCCATCGAGAAGAGAAGCCCCTAGAGTTATTTCAACTAACGGGCTTATGGTGGGTATGTTCGACACTCCTGAGGGATTCCACCAAGCAGCTCAAATGGGGGTGGCAAATTACGCGCAAATGACAGCTGGAGGATGGATGTACATAGGTCCACAAGGGATAGTACATGGAACCTATATCACCCTGCTAAATGCTGGTAGGCTCTACCTAGGTCTGCCCGATGATAAGGACCTACGCGGCAAAGTCTTCCTGACCTCTGGTCTGGGAGGGATGAGCGGAGCACAAGCAAAGGCGATTGAGATAGCTGGGGGTATCGGGATCATTGCTGAAGTAGATAAGAGCAGGATCGAGACACGTCATGAACAAGGCTGGTTGAGTAAGTACTCTGCAGATCTTGGTGAGATATTTGAATGGGTTGATGATTACAGGAAGAATGAAGAACCGGTCTCTATCGGGTATTTTGGAAATGTAGTGGATCTATGGGAGTATGTCCTTGAACATAGTATTAGGATTGAGCTTGCCTCTGATCAGACCTCATGCCATGATGTCTATGGCGGAGGATACACTCCTCAAGGTCTGACCTTCGAGGAAGGTCGAGAATTACTCAAGAAAGATAGGTCTCGATTCAAGGAGCTGGTTGACAAATCACTTCGTCGTCAGTTCGAGCTAATCGAAGCAATGACAAAACAAGGCACATATTTCTGGGACTATGGCAACTCGTTTATGAAGGCAGTATTTGATGCAGGTGCGACCCAGATTGCCAAGAACGGTCTAGACACCACCGAAGGATTTGTCTTTCCTTCGTATGTTGAAGACATAATGGGTCCAATCTGCTTTGACTATGGTTATGGTCCTTTCAGGTGGGTCTGTTTGAGTGGAAAACATGATGATTTGATAATGACTGACAAGACCGCCATGTCCTGTATAGATCCAAACCGAAGAGGTCAAGATCGAGACAATTATCATTGGATCAGGGATGCTGAGAGAAATGCACTTGTCGTAGGCTCACAAGCAAGAATTCTCTATGCTGATGCGCAGGGTCGAGTGAACATTGCTTTAGCGTTCAACAGGCTAGTGAAGGATGGCAAGGTCGGTCCCATTATGCTAGGTCGAGATCATCATGATACTGGAGGAACAGATTCTCCCTTCAGAGAAACTGCGAATATCTATGATGGCAGTAATGTGATGAGCGATATGGCTCATCAATGTTGGTCCGGAAATGCAGCTCGTGGGATGACAATGTGCGTTTTATCCAATGGTGGCGGTGTTGGTACAGGAAAAGCCATCAATGGTGGGTTTGGTCTCGTACTTGATGGGTCCGAACGAGTCGATGCCATAATCAAGTCTGCCTTGGATTGGGATGTCATGGGCGGTGTAGCTCGACGTGCTTGGGCAAGAAATAAACATGCTATTGAAACGGTAGTAGAATGGAATGAAAGACTTGGAGATAGAGGTTATATCTCACTTCCCCATATTCCTGAAGAAGGGCTTGTAGAGCGTGTGGTTAGGAAAAGACTTGAAGAAGTTTAATCCTTATACCTCTTGAGTACTTCTTTTGTCATTATATGTGCCTGCCTTAGGGCTTCGGGATATCCATCTCTACTGGACTCTATGACAATCCTTACTGCTGTATCTAATGAGATTCTATGTCCGATTGAAACGTAGATGGGCTTTCTTCCATTCAACCACAAAACCCTCCCAAGGACTTCTTTGTCCTGTATGACCTCTGCAGAATCACCCATGCGTGGTCCAACTTCTCCAAACATCAATTTCTTTGCAACTCCTATTGTCTGAACATCCATCTTGACTCCAAGATAGGATGCTAGACCAAATCGTCTGGGATGAAGTATCCCATTTCCATCCACTAGAATAGTTCCGTGTGTTTCAAGATTCTGAATTAACTCAATTAGTATAGGGCCTTCTCGTAGCTGAAAAAATCCAGGAACATAATCTGAATCTATTTCTCTAATAATGGATGAAGAATCAAGGATCTCCTTTGTATAATTATTATTCACTACCGCACACCCAGCGGCAAGGTCTTCAGTATAGGCTACATCAACACCGGTAACAATAGGACTGCTATAGGGAGGATCATCATCCTTTCTGACAATCTTTGCTAGGTCTTTCTGTTCCTTTGCAAGTGCAGCGAAATCCAATTTTCATTCACACTCAAGCTAGTAATCATGCTTGTAAAATACACTTATTGACGCTTGGGTATCTGTTCGATAACTACTAAAGAGAGCATCTTTGAACCTCTTCTGACAGTAAGTAATCGATATTGTATACTGTTAACACTGCTTCAAGGTGGGTATAATGACCGTTTCGATTGATGGTGAAAGTCTAACGATTGATGAGATTGTTCAAGTAGCCCGTCACAACAAGAAAGTCGAACTAGCTGTGTCCGCCAAAGCACAAATCAAGAAGAGCCGTGATGTCATCGAAACTGCAATCAAAGAAGGTCGTACAGTTTATGGTGTGAACACTGGATTTGGAGAACTTGCAAACGTGTCTATTAGCCGTGAGGATTTGGCAAAGCTACAAGTGAACCTAATTCGGAGTCATAGTGCTGGGGTTGGAGACCCCTTTCCGATAGAGGTTGTCCGAGGAATGATGCTTCTTCGAGCAAATGCTCTTGCTAAAGGGTACTCTGGTGTTCGCCCTGAGGTTATTCTCACACTTATCGAGATGCTCAATACTGGTGTCACTCCCGTAGTGCCACAACAGGGATCTGTTGGTTCAAGCGGGGATCTTGCACCACTTGCACACATGGTTCTCGTCATGATAGGCGAAGGCGAAGCGTTCTATAAGGGTAAGAGAATGGATGGACTGCTAGCTCTCAAAAAGGCAGGAATTACCCCAATTGTCCTTAAAGCAAAGGAAGGTGTCGCACTCATCAACGGGACTCAACCCATGACATCATTGGGAGCGTTAGTAGTAAACGATGCGTTAGGTCTAGTCAAAGATGTAATCATTGCAGCCTCTATGAGCCTAGAAGCACTGAGAGGAACGCGCGCTGCACTGAATGAAAAAATACATGCAGTACGAGCCCATGAAGGACAAATTGATGTGGCATCCTCTATGAGACTAGTCTTGGTTGATAGTGAGATTAATCAATCACATGCAAATTGTGGGAAGGTTCAGGATGCTTATTCTCTCAGATGTGCCCCTCAGGTCATTGGTGCTTCTTTGGACGCCATTCGATATGTCCAGAGCGTTGTGGAAATTGAAATTAACTCCGCAACAGACAACCCTCTAGTCTTCACGGACAATAGCACTGTGATTTCGGGTGGTAATTTCCATGGTCAACCCATAGCTCTTGCAATGGATTTCTTGGCAATCGCACTATCAGAGCTCGCGAGTATCTCTGAGCGGCGGGTCAATCGCTTGGTAAATCCACATCTAAGTGGTCTCCCCGCATTTCTTACCACGGAAGGAGGTCTCGAATCGGGTATGATGATAGCCCAATATACAGCTGCAGCGCTCGTGTCAGAGAACAAGGTTCTTTCGCATCCCGCTTGTGTCGACTCAATTCCAACGAGTGCAGATCAAGAGGATCATGTCAGTATGGGTACTATTGCCGCTAGAAAAGCCTCTGATATCCTTGAAAATGTCAAGAAAGTCATTGCTATTGAATACATGTGCGCAGCTCAGGGTATCGATATGCTATCCCCATTAAAACCATCAACGCCTCTTGAAAAGGCCCACTCAAAGATACGAGAGATGGTCCCGAAACTTGAGGATGACCGACCTCTAAGTCCAGACATTATTCAAATCTGTAAACTGATGGAGTCCGGAGAAATTGTGTCCGCTACCGAGACTATCACTGGACCTCTTTTAGACATCTGATTAAGGTCCTAGCCTAGTATGAATTACTCTTCCATTTGAAACTACAGTATGGACAAGATTGACCCCGAAACGCCATGTCAGATATTCGGGATTTGGACAATCCAGAATGAGGATGTCTGCTCGTTTTCCGATTTCCAAGCTTCCGAGCATTCCTCCCATATCTAATGCATGTGCTGCGTTGATGGTGACAGCAGAGAGCGCCTCTCGAGGTTGCATCTTCATCTTGTAGCAAGCCAATGCTATGGTGAAGAAAATCGACTCATTGGCACAGTTGGGATTGAAATCTGTTGCAAGTGCAACTGGCAACCCCATATCTATCATCTTTCGACCATCAGCATAGTTTGTATTTAGACTGAAGGCAGTAGCAGGAAGTAATGTCGCGATAGTTCCTGTCTTCAGCATAGCTTCTAGACCATCATCAGATGCCATGAGAAGATGATCTGCTGAGGTAGCTCCCATTTCTGCAGCCAATTCAGCTCCTCCTAATTGAACAATCTCGTCTGCATGGACCTTTAGCTTCATTCCGGAGCATTTTGCAGCACGCAAGATATTACGAGACTGATCCACATCAAACACTCCTCTCTCGCAAAAGACATCGCAGAATGTTGCCAAACCAGCATCAGTCACAGCTGGTATCATCTCATTGATGACTAGGTCGACATAACCATCTGGTCGTCCTTCAAACTCTGGTGGTATCGCGTGAGCTCCTAAGAATGTTGAAACAAGTTCTGCAGGTATCTTTTGACGCAAATCGTCAATTGATTTTAGCATTTTTAGCTCACTTTCAATATTCAAGCCATACCCACTCTTAGCTTCAATGGTTGTTGTTCCGCTGGTCAACATGCTCTCTGCATAAGAGAATGCATTGCTTGTCAACTGCTCTTGTGTAGCAGATCTTGTCGATTTCAGAGTGTTAAGAATGCCGCCTCCTGCGGCAAGAATCTCCATGTAAGACTTTCCTGATTGTTTCATTGCAAAGTCGTTCTCTCGTGAGCCTCCGAATGTTAGATGTGTGTGGCTATCAATAAATCCCGGTGTGGCTAACATGTCTGGAAACTCAAGTGGTGGTAAATCCGGCATCTCTGTTATGTGCGCTAAAACCTCCGCAGTAGTACCAACTGCAGTAATGATGCCATCTTTGATTGCAATCGCGCCACCTTCAATAATGGATAGTTCTTTCATTTCCGCGCCAGTCTTTGGGCTATCGCTATATCCCTGAAGGGTTGCCACCTGTCCAATGTTTGTCAGGAGTATATCTGGCTTCATAGATTTCCCTATCATTTGTCAAACAATGTCACTGATTTACATTGTGTTGCTTGTAGCGGCATTAATTAGGTAGTGTTTATCGAGTTGTTCAAGCCATTTCATGAGGCAACAACAAATGGACTATCTCATCCTAAGCTGGCAGGACGTATACAATCTTACTCTTCAGCTCTCTGAACGGATTGTAGCAAGTGGTTTCAAACCTGACATCATTGTGGGAATCGCCCGTGGTGGCTGGATTCCTGCGCGAATTCTCTCTGATGTTCTCTATATGGAGTCTTTGCAGAATATACGAATAGAGTATTACACTGATGTTGGCGTCAAGGGAAAGGAACCAAAAATCACACAACCACTGACTGGTTCATTAGAAGGACAAAGCGTTCTCATTGTTGATGAAATTGCAGATACTGGTGACAGTCTTTATCACGCCATCAATCATGTCAAGGATCTAAGTGTTGAAGAGCACCGCTCAGCAGTGCTTCATCTTAAACCAACATCTCGCGTGATTCCTGATTATTCCATGGTGCGAACTAGCAGCTGGGTCGTTTACCCTTGGGAGAATCGTGAGTCAATTATTGCCCTTGTTAAGATATTCAAGAAGGAGAATCCTGATCTTGATTTGAAGGACATACGTGATCGTTTAGTATTTGAGGTTGGCTTTGACCCAACCGTTGCGGATTACTTCATAAAACGATTGTGAGCCTTAGACACTGAGGGTATTCCAATGTTGCTTGAAACAATCGAGTGGAATGATGATGTTCTTAGTATATGTATTACCGAGTTGAGGAACTCTACACACCTTGATAGAAATGACCTGCTTGATTTAGCTAGTTCTATGTCTGAAAAGGTTCTAGCAGTCCAATTCTTCAATAGTGAAATGATTGTAAATGAGATCCATCTGCTCTCAGCTGCTCAAAATGCTTTCAATGCCTGGAAAGGTGACTACATGAGGTCACGCAGTCTAGATGTAGAGATTGTCATCTATGCAAGTGCTCAACATCAGATTGGCAGAGCAATTGAGCTCATGGGTATTAACGACAAAACTAAGACGATAGCTGTCATAACACTTGGAGAAGATGAGAAGAAAGTCCAAGGTTGCATGCTAGACCTTGAGCAAGCAATAGGTACTGAGATTACTCCAGCCTTTGAAATGACAGTTGAAAAACTTGAAACATTGATGGGAATGTTTCGTATTAGTGAATCAGAGGTCTCTCTTTTTCTTGACAAAGATGACTTGAAATCGCGGCAAAGTGCGCTAGCTAAATGTTTGGTTAGCAGAATCTCAGAAATTGCAACAATCAGTTGAAATTCTTCTGCTCCATGATTTCTCTCATTGATGCGATCGAAAGAATGTCCGTTCTCTCATTTAGTACAGAGATGCCTGTCAATCCTCCAATAATCTCGATCCATATTGTCTTATCCGGTTCATCTAAGTTGACTGATCTAGGTATCTCCTCTGCAACTGCTCTGACAACTTCTATGTTCTCAAGATTGGTCTGTCTTCTTCTGACAGTTACTCTGAATGTTTCATTCTCAGCTATCTTTTCCAACAAGTGGCGGGCAGTTCTTGATATGGCTTCTAGATTTGATTCCACGCAATATTCCAAAGGTGTAAATCTAATTCCAAACCGGAACTGATATGGATTCTCAAGGGCAAACTCCCGAAGTTTGTGAACCACATAAAATGGATCTAGTGATGTCCAACAGGTAATTAGCCCCGAGATATCAGTAAATGAAATCCTGAGCTCTACATCTGCTAAAAGATCTCCAACAAAATATCGTACTTCTGATTTTGCTGCTTTCTCTCTTTCTCTCTGGCAACCAACAAGAAGGTTAAACGCGCTCAGTGAAATTTACCTCACATGTCTGTGAATACAAACCTAGTTGTCCAGATTCTAAGGGCATCGGAGTCCACCTTTAGACTATCAGAAATCACATCAGTCGAGAGTGCACCTTCTCTGTAGATTTTGATATTCAGTGTTTCTCCCTCACCGCTGCTCTCAACTCCAATAATAGTCGAGTTATCAGAAGCTGATGACGGCCCTGCATCAATGTATAGGTCCACTTCATTACCTAGTTGATCTAACGCCTCTGAAACATCAAAGGGCGTTGGTCGATGACTTCTGTTTGCGCTCGTTCCAACAATCGGGCTACCAATCCTCTGTGCAATCCCTCTTGGGATTATGTGATCTGGCACTCGTATTGCAACTGAGTTACGATCCGCAGTAATATGTTCTGGAACATTCGGAGTTGGTGTAACAATAAGTGTGAGCTGTCCTGGCCAGAATATTCTAACTATGATTTTTTCCAAGCTATCAAAATCATGATAGATTTCACATTGTGCAAGATCTGCAAAGAGGAGTGGGACTCCCAACCTCCGGTCACGTCTTTTCACGGCTATGAGTCTATCCAAAGCCTCAGGAATTCTCGGATCGCAACCAAGCCCATAGCTAGTATCAGTTGGGTAGACCACAAGCCCTCCTGATCTGATTATCTCTGAAGCTCTCTCAATGATTGCATCACAATTGCCTAGATCTTCGACACTCATAATTTCAGCTGTCAACTGTCTTCCCATGTCCACCCCTACAAACATACATATGGCACTTGCGCTTCATGTTGAGTGACAGGAGGTATTCATATCCGCGGAGTGATTCTTGCAGCTGGAGCTGGACACCGTGCACTTCCACTTACAGCCAACATTCCAAAGGCTTTAGTGAGTGTTGCTGGAAACACCCTCCTTGACTGGAACTTACAGAACTTCTGTCTTGCAGGAGTAGAGGATATTACTGTAGCAATCGGATACAAAGCATCATTGATTGAAGATTATCTCAGGTCTCGTCAACAACACATAGATTGCGAGTCAAACATTTCTGTTGTTTTTGTGCGAGATTATGAGATTGGCCCTCTTCGGACTGCCTTGACTGCCCTTGAAACTTTTTCTGATGAGGCGTTCTTCATCAGCCCTGTTGACACAGTTATTGGTTCTGAAGTCATCAAAGAAATGTTAGACAAGTACATAATCTCAAAGAGTATGATTTTGGCTGTTGATTATACTACAAATTCAGGAACTCCGGTCTATGTAGATAATAATGGACTCGTAGTAGGACTTGGAAACTCCACTCCAGACTGTGAGTCTTCTGTAGCACGAAGCGCAATGCTATTGATTGCTAATAGAGCAGTAGTTGATTATTGCAATTCAGCATTATTACGAAACGAAAGTCGGTTAATATATGTACTCAATCAAATGATCAAAGATGGCATTCCATTATACAGTCATGAGATACACACTAAATGGTTCGATATCGATACACTGTCTGATGCACTATCACTCAATCGCCATCTCCTAGAGAGTGTAGCTGGGAAAGATATCAAGAGAGGTATTTTTGTTCCTAATGGCGACTTGATACAAATTGGTGACAGACTTGAACTGGAGGACTCAGATGTTATTGTGAATACCAACGTCCGTCTTCAAGGTCCTGTTCTCTTATCACCTGGTGTCAGAATTTCTCAGGGCTCAAGAATCGGTCCAAATGTCACAGTCGGATCATCCGCACGAATTCTAGATAATTGTGAACTTATCAATACAATTGTATATAGTAAGTCTACTGTACCCCCTCATAGTCATATTGAAAATGCGATGGTCTATGACTCACAGATATATCATGTGGAGTTGTAATCAATGCCTAGCCGATATAGAGTCAGAGGTCCCTTCAGACGAATTGTGCAGGCAATTGCACTACCCCTTGCGCGGACTGGAATACGCCCTGACACTATAACTTACTTCAGTCTATTCCTCGCAATGATTGCTGCGCTTACCCTGAATCTATTTGGCTCTCAGATACTATTTGCAATCCTGATCTTTCTTGTTGGCCTATTCGATGGTGTTGATGGTGCAATTGCTCGACTCAGCAGTACCTCTTCAAAACAGGGATCTCTCTCAGACTCGATTGTGGACAAGGTGGCTGAGATGTTGATTCTAATTTCTATCGGTGTCGCCTATCAAACCATTGAGATACTTGGACTGTCAGTTTCATTATGGGTTGTTCTATGTCTCTTCGGATGGTTAATGACAAGCTATACACGAGCTCGAGCTGAAGGTCTGGGGATAACTGATTTAGATATTGGACTTGGAGGAAGATCTGAAAGAATACTTATTCTCGTGATCTTCTCGTTATTTGGTTTCCTTCTCCTAGGATTGATTGTTGTAACAATTTTAGGTCTTGGCACTGCTGCATATCGAGCGTATCACTACAAGTCCCAGCTAGTCAAAGAGTCTTTGACTCCTTGAATCGTAAACCACCATACTTAAGAGTCGAATACAAAACGCCGCTACAGAAACAGCGAACGGAGCAATAAAACGATGCCCAATTTTAGAGCTGATCATTATCTTATCGCGGAATTCGAGGAGATTTCTGACACGAAGAAAGTTGGAGAACAAGTTCTCGAAGCCCTTAAGGGGCTCTCAGAACTCAAAGATCTTGCTATTGTTTCTAAAAGATTTGAGGGAAAGGCGTGGTCTGAGATTCTTGGTCGAATCGATGTTCCTGCTGGCTCAAAGGCATTCTGGGCTATGGTCAAAAAGGAGTTCTCCGAGAGAGAGCCTTATCATTTGTTCATTCGTTTTGATATGAATGCGGAAGGCGAGAATATCGAAACCGCCCGTGCAAATGTGAGGTCGTGGATTGAAGACAATGTTGCACCAAAAATACGAGCTCAGACCTCAGTCAAGTCCTTGAAAGTCCTTCAAGCCATTGACATCTACATGCCCAAGCTCGAATAGTATTCAAGAATCAATGAAGTCGATGACATAGAGGTTGTTTCCTACAGCCTGCACTATCTCACGTCTCTTATCGCCATCAATATCTCCCACAGCAAGAGTGGATTCTGTTGACTTCTTGGAGGTCTTAAGCGTAGTTTCCTCTGTGAGTCTTTTTCCAACCAGAGTCAATAAGGCAATGTTGGAGTTAGCATGGCTGACAACAATCTGACCACGAGAAGGTTCTAGGTCCCAGAAGCGTCCCATCCGTACAAT
>JAEOUM010000190.1 GCA_016839275.1 Candidatus Thorarchaeota archaeon | reverse complement strand
CGAGATTATAATAAGACCACACAGAATGCAACAGGAACCCGGTTCTACTGTCGAGCAATTGTTTTAAGGAGCTGACTGGAAGTAATTGTATAACGCCGGGAGAATACAAGTTGGGTACAAGGAAGGTAAGGGTGTGCCCTCGTTGCGGCTCGCCCAAGGTCAAAGAGAATAAGACATCAGTCAATGGATGGCTTGTTCCAACTACTTATTATTGTGAAGAGGAAGGATGCGGCTATTCAGGACCTGGTCTCATTGAGATTGATGCTGAAGAAGCAGAGATTCTCAGGCAGGTAATGAATGGAGAGTCATCCGTGGAAGAATAATCATTGCTCTGAGTGATATTTCACAGAGAGCAAATGCCTTAAGTAGTAGGTTATACGAACCAATATTTGGTGACATACCATGGTAACACACGACGGTTTCGATTTTCCAGATGATCTGTACTATACTTCAGACCAAATCTGGGTCAAGAAGGAGGGCGACAATGTTCGCATCGGCTTCACGACTTTTGGAATGGACCTGGCTGGTAAGATCAAGTTCGTGCGTCTTCGACCCGCTGGCAAGGACATTGAGGCAGGACGTAGCATTGGCACACTAGAATCAGGTAAATGGACAGGTCCTGTCAAGGCACCTGTAAGCGGCACTATCACAGAAGTCAATGACGCTTTGAAGGACAATCCCGGTATCCTCAATGAGGATCCCTATGGGAAGGGTTGGGTAGCTGTTCTCAAACCATCCAATCTAGATGGTGAACTCGGCAGTCTTCAGGGTGCAAATGGACTAGATGCGTGGATTAAGAAGGAATTTGCTGAGAAGCGACCTTCCTAAAAACCTCAAATAAGAATGAGCGGCTGGTCTATCCAGCCACCTCTCATTCAACTTCTACTTTCTTCGAGCTAATTCACGTCTGAGGCCGACAGCCGCCTCATAGAGGATGTCTGGTGGAGCAAGGACATAGAGAAGATTTCGTGAGTAACCTGATTCAAAGACAATAGATTGGAATATCAGTGTCTGGAGACTCTTGTCGATATCCTCTGCAACATATTTGACACCAAGCTCTTCACACTTGATGACGATGAGCTCGTTGAGCGTGCCTCTGTCGATGTAGGTTTCTGTCTTGTAGTGGAGGAGATGTTCACAGAGAGCCTCAAGAACCAAGAGCGTCATGAAGTCGTTCATCGATATAGTGTCAATTAGATCCATGTAATCATTATCATGAGCGAAGGTAGTGATGCTTGCAGTTGCACTTCGCACAGCATCAGAGTCTATCTCCTGACCTCTAGCTGCAAGCGGCCATAGTGCTTTCAATGCCTCTACCGTTGTCTTGGGCTTTGATGCATCGAACTCCACAACAAGGTCAGTGATATACCGGACTACTTCCTCTGTAAGACCCAGTGGGAATGTGTCCTCAACCCGCGTCCTCACAATATCATAAAGCTGAGATTGTGTATATGTATCAAGAGGAATCTCAAAGTCGTATGCCATCTGAGTTGCAGGACCCTTCGTCAGCATTCTATACTCGTGACTATTGAGCACACCAATGGTGCTTGCATTGATCTCCTTTGACAGCCTTGCAAGTTTTTTGTAGATCTCTTCGTTGGTTTCATCAATATTGTCCACAACGAACACTGTCCTCCTATCTGTTGCCGTGGCCGTCCTCTTGAACTGCATCCACAAAACATCGAGGTCAAAAGCAACGGTGATTGGTCTACCAGTTTCGTGATGGATTTTGTCATTTAATTCAGAGATAATCTCCAATGTATCCTTGTGTCTAGCATCTACATAGACTGTGTGTGCATTGAACTGCTCAGGTACAAGTTTCGTCAGGAAATACCTTGAGAAGACTGTCATTCCAACTCCGGTTATTCCGTGGACTAAGCAATTCACGCCATATTCATCTTCGAATGAATCCTTGTAGACACCGTTCACAGTGGACATCTCCCGGTCTCTGTACAACAGCTTGTCAGGGACGTAATAGGGATCGAATAAGCCCCTAGGGCTACGATGTGGGCGGACCATTCTCATCAGAACCTCGTCTCTTTGAGTGTATATAAACACCTGTCTGAGATGACCGAAAGTATTTTGCCAGATATCTGGAATACCTATTTGATGAAGATAGGCGGTCCTTAAACCATCGAGCCTAGTATGTCATTGCACTCGGGAGATAGGAGGAATGGATTGAAGCTTCGCCCTATCACTGTCCTGATCTCTTCGAGTTTCTTCCTCTTGACCTCATCAGAAAATGGCCATTTGTGTTCAGGCTTGGGGGTTACCTTGAGTTCATTACATTTCTCCACAATTGCGAGAACAGTATCAAACATCTCCTGACCACGTTTTCCTTCCGGTTTAATCTCCCTTGAGTGTAGAATGAGCCCATAGGTTGCTGAATTATCACCTGTATACCATTTACTGGGTCCGTGACCATACTTTGCAAATGGTGTCATGCCATGTTCGATGAGGAGCGTATTGACTGAATCAATGCTGTCCTGTAATTTGATGAGGCTCTCATCATAGAATCCGTATCCCTCAAACAATGCAACTTGGATTCCTACCTTGGGATTTCGTTTTGGTAGTTTAACCCTAACATCCTTCATACGAGCTAGTTCCTTAGAATCCAATCTTCTGAAGTCTATAATTTCTCTCATTTCAGATTCTAGTTCCACAGGGAACTCGACAACATGAAGGGGTGGTCGAAGATCTTCTCGAACATCTACATGTGCCTCTGTTATGACCTCACCATAGTTGATTTTGATATTCTTCCTAATCATCTCGTGAAGGGCTTGGCCAAGGACATTGCACTCTGGAAACTCTGCGAGACCTCCCATCAATGCCTCTTTGACAGTCGGTCGGATTAGAAGACGTAGCTCTGTAATGAATCCTAAAGTACCGTGTGAACTAGCGACATCGTGGATTGTCATTCCAATCTTATTCAACTGTTCCTCCAGCTCTAAATCATTCCTCCTGACTCCTTTGGAATCGACTGTGAGAAGTCTTCCATCATACAAGACCATTTTCACACGTATTGTGTTGTCTCTCATAGTCCCATTTATCCAAGTGTCATTACCTCCTCCATCAGTGGAGAGAATTCCTGCAACGGTGGCGACATCTCTACTACTTGGTGCAACGAAAAACTTCAAACCCATTGGTGCGATGAACTCGTTGATTTTATCGGGAGTTATACCAGGCTGCACATCAATATACCCCTGGTCCTTCGAAACTGTGAGTATCTCCTTCATCTGAAGTGTGCTAATCATCACCCGTTGGTCATTTCCACCGGTACACGCTCCACTAAGACCAGAACCTCCTCCCTTTGGAGTTACAGTGAAGCCATTCTGTTTGGCATGCGCTATAGCTGCAAGAACATCTTGCTCTGTTTTTGGATAATAGACTCCCTTGATATTCTTGAAGTTGAGTTTATAGTACATAGAAGCATTTGCACCAATTACGACATCTCTAATCTTCAATCAATCCGCACCTCCATCAAGTGTTTCAGAAAGAAGTTCCACAATGTCTTTGGTCTTCAGGTCCTGCCCGAGGAGCTGCTCCCTACATGATGGACATGCGGTAATCACAGTAGTATCCTTGACGCCCTCTCGCGCGACCCGAAGTTGTATTATCTTATCGCTAAGATTGGGATCTGTCATCCTCAGAAGACCTCCACCACCACAGCAGCTTAGATCCATCTCCTTGAATTCAATACCCATCTTTCTAATCAATGACCTCGGTTCTGTCTTGATCTCAAGAATTCTGTGGAGTTCGCATGGGTCATGATATGAGAACTTCTCCTTCTGGTCGTATTTCTTTGTCTTCTCAAAGAGTCTGTCAAAGAATTGTGTGTGATGAAGCGCTTCAACTCCCTCTAGGTTATGGTGTTCTCTGAGCTGAATCAGACAACCTGGACAACAGCTAATGACACGCTTCGCCTCTGCTGCAGTGATGACCTTTTTATTATGCTCCCTCAATTCCTGAGCGCCTTTTTCATTGCCCATTAAGTATAGCGGATGGCCACAGCAATTTTCCTCTGCGCCCATAACCAAGTAGTCAATCTCTAATTTCTCCAAGGTTTGGAATAGAGACCTCAACACAGGAATCTGGCTTCCTCTAAATGACATTAAGCATCCTAGGAAGATGATATTCTCTGTCGTCTTCCCTTTTTCATACACCCTATCTGCAAGCCCAGGAATCTCGTCTTCCAACTCGTCAAGCCAGTAGATTGCTCGATCCTCAGCTGCCAGTCCATAAATATTCTTGACATTTGCAAGTGCATCCTTTAACGGCTCCAAATAGGCGAACTCCTCTGGGTGGGTTTCAATGGCTTTAGCTCTTTGTTCATGCCAGACTCTTAGTAGATCCACACCGGATGAGCAGGTCTCCTCACAACGACCACAGAGTGAGCATTCGAAGAGGAGCCTTCGAAACTCCTTTGCTAGCTCTTCATCATCTTCAATTTGGTCCATCACTTGCAACAGGTATGCCTTTCCTCTAGGCGAAAATTGTTCTTCTCCCGTTGCGTCAAACATCGGACAGAACTGCAGACAAGAACCACAACGGACACATTTATCGTAGGACATATCATTTCTTCCTCAGTAGGGTCAAATATTGAGACCGAGTTCACCCGGCCTTGTTCTGGGAACTTAATAAGATAGTGATAGATAACATCAATTCGAAAGTCTTGTTTGATGCTCAATTGATAGAAACAGAGAAAGAGCGGCGGAAATCCGCCGCTATACTGCATACGGACAAGACACTCTACGTGGGGGGAGCCTTTGGAATAAAGCCCTGCTTGTAGAGCATCTCTGATGCACCACGGGACACTCGAATGATTTCCTCTGCATGTTTATAGAGTTCCTTCTCTTCCCAGTGCTTCCTAGCAACACCTTGAACAATAGCTTTCATACCGACAGCAGTGGCTTCTGCAGGATACAGTTCCCACTGGTCCATCGTTGGAATGACTTTGCGTTCATTGGCTTGCTTAGCACCGAGGTCTGCAAGAGCTTGAGCGGCGGCTATGCACATCTCATCTGTGATAGTGCTCGCTCTCACATCTAGAGTTCCACGGAAGATTCCAGGGAATCCAAGGGAGTTATTGATTTGGTTATCAAAGTCACTACGGCCTGTACCGACAATTCTTGCGCCTGCCTCTTTTGCATCCCATGGCCAAATTTCTGGCAATGGATTAGCACATGCATAGACAATGGAGTCCTTTGCCATCTTTGAGACCCACTCTTTCTTGATAGTGCCTGGAACTGGTTGTGATGCTGAGATGAGCACGTCCATTCCACCGATGACTTCACCGAGGTCACCAGACATTCTATCGGGATTAGTCTTTTGAGCTAAGTCATACTTGAAGGTGTCATAATCCTTCTCTGCTACAATGTCTTCACGGTCCGCATAGATCGCTCCTGTGCTGTCTACCATAATGATATTCTTGGGGTCGACACCGGCTGAAATAAGCAGGTATGCAGTACGTGTGTTTGCTGCACCCACTCCAAGTAGTGCAACTCTAATGTTCTCAATGTCTTTCTTCACAACATTCAGCCCACCAAGTACTCCGGCTAGGACAACGGTAGCTGTTCCTTGGGCATCATCATGCCATACAGGTATCTTTACCTCTGGATCATTCCTTAACTCTTCAAGCACCTTGTAGCATTTCGGCTTGGAAATGTCTTCTAAGTTGATACCTCCAAATGATGGCTGCAACAGCTTGACAAACTCGATGATTTTGTCAGCATCTTTTGTATTAACACAAACCGGCCATGCGTCAACGCCGCCCAGATATTTGAATAGAATAGCCTTTCCTTCCATCACTGGTCCTGCAGCTAGAGGGCCGATATCGCCTAGTCCGAGTACTCTTGTACCGTCACTGACGACTGCCACCATATTGCCCTTGTTCAGGTGGTCGTATGCTTTGTCTGGATTATCCTTGATATCTAGACATGGTTTGGCTACACCAGGGGTGTACCAGATTGCGAAATCTGAGAAGTCACGAACCGGGGCTTTTCCAATAGATTGGATCTTGCCCTTATAGAAGGGATGCATGATCATAGCATCCTTGCCTGGCTTCTCAGCTTTTTTCTTCAACTCCTCAACAGAGAGCTTTTCTTCAGGCATTACGTAGTACTCCTGACATATTGATTAGAAGACTGGTCTACATTGACCTGTCTGCCTGTGGCCAGCTCGTGCCCGCCTTTATTAAAATCTATCTTCTTAGGATATGCTGAGATATCGATAGAGCCAAAACAAGAAACGCCATCAATGCATAGTATGAAGCCTGCAATTGGTGACGACTTTCTCAGAGATACAAAGTATGAGCGAGGCAAACTCCCAGGCCACAGTCTTGATTGGGAAAATATGCCAGCTCAATACAAAGTCTATGAAAGTAAGCCACGTATTTCACTCCCTGAACCTTCGATTTATGGAGGTCCTTCGATATGGGATATTATCAAGCGCAGAAGGAGTGTGAGAGCATATACCACCGACCCAATGTCACTCCACGACTTATCTCAAATCCTCTGGGCAACTCAGGGAGTTAGAGAGATCATATCTGGACCGAGCTATGATTTCAAGCTGCGTACTGCTCCATCTGCTGGTGGACTCTATCCAATTGAGACCTATCTGTACGTGAGTAGGGTTGATGGGCTAAAGAAAGGAATCTATCACTATGTTATCGATGACCATGTTTTGGAGCTCGTGAATGAGGGTGATTATGGAGATGCGATACGAGCCGGAGCACTGGATCAACAGATTGCAAAGCAGGCGGCTGTTGTCTTCATTTGGAGTGCAGTGGTTGAACGGTCAAAGTGGAAGTATCTGCAACGGGCGTATCGGTACATCTTTCTCGATGCAGGACATATCGCTCAGAATCTTGCTCTTGCAGCGGAAGCTCTGGACTACGGTAGTTGTCAAATAGGAGCAATCTATGATGATGAGCTCAATGAACTCCTCGGTCTCGATGGAGTCAATGAGTCTGTCATCTATTTGAGCAGCGTGGCTCGACCACGAAGAGTTCTCTAAGATCTAGTTAGAGCTTTAAACCCCAGAAATTAACAATCTGTTGAGCATGTTTCGAGGAATTGACCTTGTCAATGCCCTCAGGGCCTCCAAAGATGCCCTCTATCTTCCCTTCTTCATCGATGAGGAATGTGATTCTCTGAACACCTAGAAATTCTTTCCCCAATATCTTTACTGGCCTATAGACTCCATAGAGTTTCGCAATTGCATAATCTTCATCCAGGAGAATTGAGAATGGCAATCGATACTTCTCCTTGAATTTCTGGTGGGTTTCAGCATCTCCTCCCGAAACTCCAAAAATGGGAATTCCTGAATTCTCAAATAGAGTGTAGTTATCGCGTATCGAGCATGCTTCAGCTGTACATCCGGGTGTGAAGTCCTTTGGATAGAAATAGAGGACAATCTTATGTCCTCGTTGTTCACTGAGTCTGAATGGCGCACCCATCTCGTCAGTAGTTTCGATTTCCGGAGCTTTGTCTCCAACTGCTAGCATTTGTCTTCCCTCACATTTTGAGATTCCAGAACTTAATCACTTGGTCTGCATGCTCTTTTGTTTTAACCTTCTCGATGCCTTCAGATCCTCCAAAGATGCCTTCGACTTTTCCTTTCTCATCGATTAGGAATGTAGTCCTTTCGATTCCCATGTACTCTTTTCCATACATAGATTTCTTCTTGTACACATCATAGAGCTTAGCAATCTCGAAATACTCATCCATTAGAAGAGGAAATGGAAGATTGTTTTTATTCTTGAAACTCTGGTGAGACTTGGCATTGCCCCCAGATACACCGAAGACGGGGATATCAGACTTCTCAAAGACTTTGTAATTATCTCTGATTGAACATGCCTCTTGCTGACATCCAGTGGTATTATCCTTTGGATAGAAATACAGAAAGATCTTCTTTCCCTTGAATGCACTGAGTCTGAACTTCTCTCCACTCTCAGTTGTAGTGGTGAAATTTGGTGCTTTATCTCCAATCTTTATCAAATAATTATCTCCTTGTATAATTAACTATAATAAATTCGCACATTATTGATTATAAGTATAACGATACTTCCAAACTTAACATACTCAGCAATCCTTAAAGAGAGTGCAGGACTGCTAATCACAGCAATGGGCGGAGTCATGATGTCACAAGCGACAGTCTACAGATCAATGTCTGCATTCTACGGATTTGCTATAATTGGAGATATTCTTAGTTTTCTAGCTGGTTACTATTTAGCCCTGCTGTTCCAACCAACCATTGAATTGGATATCTTCTCCTTTCTCAGTGTTTTTGTAGGCATTCCTGTTCTAGTCACAATCCTCTCGTTCTACGTTGGCTGGTATTATAAGAAGAAAGTAGTTGAGTATCATGCGCCTGAATGGGATTTTAAACCTGTTCAGATGACAATAGAGGATGCAAAGAAATTTCCAAGGGAATACAACCGCAAGTACTCCCGTCTAGTTGCAAACAGCAATTTCTGGTATTTCTTCGTTCCCGTTCTACTTATCATCTTAATGTCGACTCTTCCTCTGTATGCTTTCTATGAGGATGCTTCTCTTTCTGGGTACATCTCACTTTTGAATGCAGTCTGCCTGACTCTTCTCTTTTCGATAACTCTATTTGGAACCTTCAGAGCAATTTCCAATTCAGCCTCTGCAGATTTCAACCTACCCCTGATCAGGGAGGCTGTGAAGCTTGCTGAGATACAATCGAAGGTTATTGGCGTTTGCAATGTTCGTGTTGTACTTGATAAAGCAGTAGAAGGAGAACTTGCCATCTATGATAATCCTCGAGTGGTAATTAGAATTGAGGGTCTCGTGAATGAAGCCTACATTGAATCTTGGTCGGAAGACCTGAGAGCAATAACAAGGGTATTAGGTCGTCTTTATGAAAAAGATGGAAATCCACAAGTCGTCTGGTGGTGGTTCTCAACAGATAGGATTTTTCGCAAGTTCATACATCCTGATGAAGAAGGATACTACGTGAAACATCCAATTACATCCAAAATCAAACATTTAGGAGTCAAAGACATCTCTTCTGTCACAGAGAATGCTGTTGTCTTGATTATCAAAGAGTATCTAAAGACACGCGGCGAAACTGATGAATTGCTAGGTATTTTGAAGAATTTACAGGTAGAAAACCATTAGAGCACAGCTGTCTTTTCTTGATTTCAGCCTAGAGTTGAAAATCATGGTCGAATCACCGGTCATTTCAAAGTCGATAACCTTCTATCAGATTGGTATTTTCGTTATTGTTCAGGTTTGGGCAATTATGGCATTCGATGTGGCTCAATACCAGATGGTAACTCTATATGAAACTCCGTTTGAATGGCTTGGTTGGGCTTCTCTGCTCTTTCTGACACTGATGCCTATATTGAGTGTACTTGCTTGGAAAATGAAAGAGCGCGTCGAATTCAGAAGTGTTGAATGGAATTACAAAGTTAGAGAGGTCAACTTCGATGAGTTCTCTCAGATGATAAGAGGTTACAATCAAAGTTATCGTCAAATAGTCGCAACTCTTGATGTGAGGTTACCACCACTCACTGCAGCATGTTTCATTGGAGCTCTGTTCCTTCCATTTCCTCTGATGAGATCATTCCCAATTGTAATTGCTTTGACTCCCATAATTTTGGCAGTCTTTCTCGTTGTTTTTTGCCTCTTCTTTTCTTATCTTGTGTTTAAGTTTCTACCAAATTCCGCAACACCTGAGTTTCCAACTTATAACCCCAATACATTTCAGAAATCAGTGAGATTCCTTTCTCATTTACCAGGGATTTATTGGTCAGGAGTGAGGCTGACCATTGGTGAGGCGGGGGGTTTCTACACCATAAGAGAACCTCATCCAGTTGCACGAATAGAAGGTATTGAAGGTGCGGCACGCATTGATTGTGCTGTTGACAATAGAGGTTCGATTTCAAATATGGTAGCACTCTTCGAATCTGAGAACAACCAAGAGTCCTCAACTATAACGAGGATTGAGGCTCCTATCTCAACATTAGGTACTGTCCATCTTATTAGAAAGACACTTGAAATGTATATCAAATCCAGAGAGGATGAAGACTTGTTGGAAGATGTCTTGCAGGAAATCGATTCATTTTTGGGGAAACATGACCCCCTAAAGGCTCAGAAAAAAACAAACGATGGCCTTATTTCCTCTGGTGATAAAGGCACGGTAAAGGAGGAGAGAACTTGAGTGAAGGAAAAATCATTGACTATAGTCGTCAGGGAAATGTAAACAAGGCGTTTGCAATAATCGTTGTAATCTTTGCAATCAGTGGAATTGTCATTTACAACTTCTATGCTAGCTCATTGACATTATTCATCGTGGATTTTGGACTACCAATGATTCTCCTCGTATTCTCATTTGGTCTAGGCTATGGTTCGAAAAAAGCGATTGATTATATTCCCGGCGAGTGGGTATCACGTAAAACCTGGGTGAGTTTTTCAGAGTACGAAGTAATGGCGGATGAGTATGAGGATGCATATGGTGATCTCTATGCTCATCCTAGTGATTCCATGTTCTGTTGTTGCATCTTCCCAATAGCCATCGCGATTGGAGTTATGGTATACTTCTTCCAGCTATACGGATCTGAGCTTATCAATCCATTCTTGGACTCGATTCTATTAGTTGGAATACTATATAGTATCGTTTCTGTTGCTGGCTTTGTGATTGGCTTTCGAATTCCACAAATTGATGCAAAGGAATTCTTCAAAGCTCCCATCAAGGGAGATACTTACAAATTTGCTAGCGAGCTTGAAGGTGTTCCTGGAATTCGGGCTGGTATGAGTGTTGAGCTTGGAGTCCGCTCGGGTGTACAAACAATCCTGAATGCAGAAGTGAAATCTTACGTTCAGGGACTACCAGAAACAGTTCAAGTAAAGGTGCAGGTTTCTCATTCTGGATTTGCATATCCCTACCTTGTGGGTACCGTCTACAAAGGACATCCTATTGCATCGACCACAGAGCATCATAGAATTCGTACAAAATACCCTGCCCTCCTAGAATATTCGATGGATGATGATGTTGCTGTGATCGTGGCACGTTTTGATATTCCTGAGCGATCAAGTAGTGTACCGAATATCTCTACGAATGATTTCAGAAAGCTTGCAGCGTTTTTAGCCATCAAGCTCAAAGAGAATTATGATGCCACCAATCCTATGTGACATAACAGACATCTTTAATTGGCAAAAAAAATCGGAAAGATGCAATCAAACTTAGGTGTTTCAGTATGACAAGCAGAAATTGGCTTAACAAATGGATTTTGATGCTTCTTGCAGGAATAATCATACAGACAATTGTGTACCCCTTCGTTTGGTTTCTGGATCATTTCTCTCATCCCTTCTTCAATGAGGTTCTTCTCATAGGACTTGCATCTGTGGGTGTCCAACTAACTGGATTCTTTGTAATTATGGGAAAGACTCGTGATGTTGATGCTTCAATCTATGCACAAGGACGACCGTTCCAACACAAGCTCCGTGAAGAAGATGAGGAGCTCGCTACTCGCAAACCTACCTTTTAGAATAAGAGTCAAATTACTGTCTCCCAATTAGACTCACACAATTATGTTTGCAGATATTTCCTACCGCAAGCCATCTATTTTCGATACGCGAGGTATGAGGCAATGATGACACCAACCGCAATGATGCCACCAATTATTAGAACTGTGAATGGCTCTAAGACAAGAGCTGGCCAGAGACTTGTAGGTGTATGGTCTGGTATTGTTCCTGGAAACCAGATGTTCAACAATGGGAGCATTGGTCCTAGAAATACTGTGGACAGGACGAGGAGAGCAAACGCGAGAGTATGCACTGCTGTCACATAAGTATAGTATGGACGAATGTAACTATAGAACGCAAAGGCTGGGATTGAAAGAGCAGCCATCGCCATTATTTCCACGGGGTCAAAGAACAAAGGCATTGTAATTGGCCAGAGGAAGTAGAAGAAAGTCGTAATCCTATCACTCGATGTTTCATGATGTGCAACCTTGTGTATACCATCTACACCTTGTGCTAAGAAGAACACAGGCAGGAGTAGCCACCATTGAAGACCAACAAAAAACATTGGTCCTGCATAGAATAGAAGATCTCCAACACTCTCAACACGTTCCCAGAAGGGATTCCTGGAGAAGAATTCTGTTGCCTCTGTCATATAGTAACCAAGCATCTGCATTGCTACAAGAATTGGAAGGAAGAAGAATGAGATGATGATCATCAAAGTTGCTGCCTTTGGAAGCTCTGGGATTTTTCCCTCGTGGTAGTTATCTAATGGATAGATTCCATGAAGTGTGAACGCGACAAGCAGGAGTAATATCCCACTTGGAATAAAGGTTAGAGGTTGAAATAGATACATCCAGACACCGAAGCTCTCGTAGACGTTTCCAGCATAGAATGTGACTCCGAGCGTTGGCATAAAGTACCATACACCAAAAACAACGAGAAGTTCTGGAATGAGCATCTTCAAGCGATAGTCTTGAACGAACTTCATTACCAAACCGGGTTCATTTGTCGTGGTATCCATCTCATCACTGTCCAAAGACAAGTTTCGACCGAAATATCTACTTCTTAAGGGTATCTCTTCCACATCAGCATTTATTGGGCTAATCTGTCGATAATTCTCTGGAACATTGATTTGAAGTGTGTACTCTGTTCGTGAATTTCCCTTGTTAGTCGAATACTTGCTCCAGAGAGCCCGCACTGTGTTGAGATCATCGTATTTCTCTTCATAAGATTGGCATCGATACCACTGTTAATCATCTTGGTAAGTGTGGAAGTCATGTTCTTCTCAAGTGTATCTAAAACTGAGCTCGAATATGCATCATCGACATTTGGAAGTACACCTATCGCTAGACCGCCACCTTTCTTCATGAACCCGTTCACTCTTTCTGCTTGCTCTGCAGTGATGTCCGGTGGATATCTTACAACATCTATATGGGCAAGTTTGGGTTTACTATCCCAAAGAATATACCAATCATCCTTTTTTAGCTCACGCCAGTCATCGCAATAATGATACGCAGGAATGGCTCCTGGTGGGTAGATATCATCAGTCATCTTTACAATTTGCTCGATGGAGATGTCTTTCACTTGACCTGTTTCTATCATGTTCCTTACAAATCCAAGTCCCGGATCATCTTGGCACAAAATAATCGTGTCACAATGTTCCGATAGGTGCCTTATCTGTCCCAAGGCAATTCTAGACATCAAGCGCTCGAAAAAGTGAAACATACTTCGATTCAACAATTGCTTTCCATCTGATCCCCGAATACTGAAGCACATGGTTGCAGGAGCTGTTTGCTGAGTCTTGAAGTAGGTGTATCTTGTACCATCCATCAATGAATATAGACTGTGCATATGTGCTTCATCAGGTAAGATTGATTCATCCTCGCTAGTGATTTCTCGATATGTGTGTATATCTGACTCAAGAACGAAATCTCCCTCTTCTTCATAATTTTCTATTACAGAGCCAAACTGACGAATCATATCTTCTTCACGTAGAGCAGTAATCTGAAAGGAATAAGGTAGTGCTAACTTCTTCATATAGAGTAATGGAGAATTGTGGTCTGTTTCACCGAGACTACCAACACCGAAGAATTGTCCTACTAACTCCTCAGGCAGGAGGTTGGCCATGATTATCCACCTCTGGCTCCACGTGATTTTCGACGGATAATCTTGTTACAGGATTGGATTGCAGGACATCCATCACATAAATCTGGCACGTCCTCAACGGTCTGCTCTCCGCCTCCAAATAGTAGAACTTGCTCTGCAATTTCAGTTCCTGGAGATGGCTCAGGTTCTTTTGATGGAGTGGCTCTCTTGACCATACATTTCTGCGATTTTAGATATTCACTCAGATGCTCCATGTTTCCACTCACAATTACAGAGGTTGGTCCCACCTGTCTGACAACATAGGTATTGAATTCAGGCATTAGCAGTAATGTTTCAAGATCACGCTCGTTCTGAGTTTCGAAAAGCTGAACATCGCTAATTGTAGTAAATGTTGTTTGAGAAGTCCAGTCAATGATTGACCTCTCAACATTCTTCGGGAGTGGTTTACTACTTTCCTTCTCAAGGAAACCAATCAGGTCCTCTTCTCGAGCACCAGTTTCAATAGCCTCAAAGATCGATTTGTCTGTTATTTTAAAGGTGGACACAACATCTGTCCTCACGGGTTCAGTTAGGAGCATGAGCCGATAGAGCTTCTGATACTGCATCTCACTTGTGAATACAGTGATTTCGAAATTAGGCTGGACGAAGAATGTATCTCTATTCTCAGGCTTTGGCGTCACTACGCTGTCCTTAAGAACTCGAAGTCCCACGTCAGTAAGTCTAACTGCGAGGAGTTTCTTTCCCTTATATGCAGCTTCGATGAGACCTAGAAGTAATGGAGTTTCCAGAGCTATCTGCACCCTATCATCGTCAACCTGAATCCATTTCAAAGGCTGATTCTCGATGAAGAGCTCACTCCTAATCCAATCACGAAGTTCTTCAACCGTCAGCCATTCCTCTTTCGTGCTCTCTCTCAGTCTACATATTGCCAAATTTAGTGTGTATTCTGTAGGTTGATCGGGTGTTGCCCAGATTGCTCTCGTCCTTCCTAAGGATGACTGGAGGAGTCGTCTTGCTACTAGATGCTGCTCACCTGCAAATAACATATCAATTTTAGAAGGTCGAATCTTGTCTTCCTCGATAATAGAATATGCACCAACTTTGCGTGCAAGCTTTTGTACCAGGTCAAATCTTTCATCAGTCTGTTTTGTCATTGATTCTTTGATTCGGTCCAGATCTCTTTTCGGAAATTCCCAAGCTGAAGTCATTCGTACTTCATTCTTTGCTATGTAGGAGAGTAGAAGGAGCATATCAACAATGAGAGCATCGCGCTCATCAACAATGTGCTTAGTCTTGATTGTTTTTTCTGGTTGAGGTGTTGGTTTCTGCTCATAGAATTCCCGAAGGTATGGGATGAAGAAGTCAAGAACCTTGAATTCCGCGACCTCTCTTCCATATTCTGTGAGTCGACTCATCATACGTCGTACTATAATGCCCTTCTTTCGAAGGTCTCTTTCAGTCTGATTCAATTGGCCATAGCTGTAGATCTTTCTGAAGGGTTT
>JAEOUM010000189.1 GCA_016839275.1 Candidatus Thorarchaeota archaeon | reverse complement strand
TTAGATGAACAGAAAGAAGACGGAGAAGAACGTGCTATCTTAGCTGATCTAGGCACTTCATATCCCTTGTTGTATTTTATACCACACCATGGGCACTCTATCAAATCGTTACTTTCGTTAATGATATGATCCTCTAAATTATTTCAATTTGAAAGGTTATCATATTATTGTAGATAGAAGTAAGAAGGTGGCGAGCATGCGGGAAATCGTGGTAGGAGGGGGGAGTTTCGTAATTGAGGGCATGTAACGAAAAACTAGCCCACACACTCGCCTATGCTTTGTGCAAGGAGGGAATTCTTGCCCATGACCCTCCGCACAATATGACTAATCAGAGGGGACTTATTAAAGTTTGCTTAGGTGTAGAAATTCATTTTAGTGGTTTATAAAATATTTAACTTTCTAGATTTATGATACAAATCTACTTGTAGAAGGTGAAATAATAGAGAAAAGTCCACACAGAGGGCATTTCAGACCGGAGAGATTTTGGGATTGAATTACTTATTCCTATATCTTGTTAATATGAATCTAAAAGGTGTTTGGAAATTATAATCGCACTATAACTTAGAATTCGGATACTCGACCAGTATTAGATAGGTCAATAGAAACTTATCCGAATCATTGAATGTTCAAAAACTAGGCTCATTAACCGAAGTTACAACATGATTAATTGAGATATTGTCACTAAAAGAGTATAGGAACAAGCCAAGATGCAAGAGTTTGGATACTCCATTAACGCACTAGGCATCGCGGGGACAGTTGTCGTTGGCATTCTCATCACATGGATATTATATCGGGGAGAACAAAATTCAAGAAAGAGAGGAGGCAATACTGCCTCATATGGCATCATCTTTTTTATGATTATCATATTGGGTCATGTCATAATAGCATATTCAGAAATGATTCCGTTCTTCTCAGCTATTGAACAAGTGGTATATTGGGTCTCTGTCCTGTTTCTATCATTATATCTCATTCTTCTTATTCAAGATATGAGAACAACGCTAAAGGATTACAGAATAATGCGTGATAGAGATTTATCCATAGAAACTGAAGCAGATTGAATCTTATCGATTAGAGTTCAAAAAGGAAATAGGCGGCGTGGAGGTCTCGGAAGAGATCCTCGCACACCACAGATTCTTGTTCTCACTGACCACTTGTGAAAGGTTTGCTGATACTCTCTTCTTCTACCTGAGTTGGCTTGTGACCCTTGCGCCACTCGTCGATAGGTTTTGAGAATTTCTCCTCTATACGAGACCTGTGAATTGTATTCATAGTGCAGAATGGGATTATTCTACCATCTGGAACTGCATAGTTGACATCACAGTGCTGGACGCGCTCAAGGTCGAAGTTATAGGGATCCTGGAAGTGCATCATGCCTAGCATGATAATACGACGCATAAACTGAGCGAGAGAGTCATAGTCACCACGGTTGAGGAAAGCACTGAGAAGATCCTTGAGAATGCCCTTCTTTTTGATATGACGAGCACCAGCCGCTAACTTTGCCTTTGCACGTGCTCCTGCTGCGGACTTCTGATCAGCATACAAATTAGCAATCTCTTCTAGAAGTACGAGGAATTTGTCAACGTTGATTACCTCGGTAATTGGTTTGTAACTTCCATCCTCATCAATGAAAATGAATGTAGACATTCCACATGCAAAGTGTGAACTAAGCTCTAGCTCAGGACCGCCCTTGATTAGACCAAGCGCTCGACCAACAGGCATCATTGAGGGGACAGGATACCACTCACTAGCTGGTATCTTCCCTCCGGTCTGTTTTTCTATAAGATGAATTGCATCGGGAATTGTGATTCTCATCTCATGGCGCGCTTCATGGTCAATACGACCTGTAATACTTACAGGCTGGAAATTCACGCATCGGACCACGTCACGATTATCTACTGCAAACTGAATGATGTCACCTAGTTGATCATCATTAATCCCACGTACGACAGTAGGTACAAGGACAAGGGACTCCATTCCGACCTCTCTGGCGTTCTGAATTGCCTGCTTCTTTAAGGGTAATAGATCAGTTCCACGTGCGGCTAGATACGGTCCAGAAGTCACACCATCAAATTGCATATAGATGGTAGAGAGACCTGCATCACGAAGTTCCTGCAGGTATTCCTTGCTCTTCCCAATTCGTATTGCATTGCTCGCAATCTGAACGTGTCTAAAACCGAGCTGCTTTGCCCATTTGATATACTGAGGAAGATTCTTGCTCACTGTAGGCTCGCCACCTGCAAATTGGACTGCAGGAGCTGGAACAGGCAAGTTACTTCGAAGGTTTTTGAGCATGTCAAATACCTCTTGTGGATCCGGTTCATAGATATTGCCGCCTTCAGCAGCAACTGCAAAACAAATTGGGCACCGGAGGTTGCATCGATTGGTTACATCTAGCAGTGCCAGAGCTGTATGTGACTTGTGCTCTGGACATTGACCACAGTCCTCAGGACAGCCCTTTACTGTTTCAGTTCTTGGATTATCTAGACCTACTGATTTGTACCACCATTTTTGAGCCTTTTTGAATAAATCAACATCGCCCCAATAAACATCAATAAACTCCCCGTGCTTCTCGCAAGTCTTCTTGTACATGACCTTGCCGTTATCTTCATACAGTGTTGCATCAATGACATGAACCTCGTCATTAGAAAGGAAACACTCAGGACAGATAGACTGAGTTGTATAGGGGAGCTCTCTTACTGGATACTTCTCAACACGATACCTAGAGATATCACCATCTTCGTGTCGAATTGGTTCTTCAGGTACCGGTTTAATATCATCTGTAGCCATATTTGTTAGCTCCATAATCTAATATTACCACCACTAAACAGGGTGGTATCTAATGGTTTGAAGCGCAGAATGAAGGATATAACCTTTGTCAGATGTTTCAGAGTATGTAGAGTGAGCTATCGACTGCTAATTCTCAGATTCTTCAGTAAGGACATATCCTTGCTTGAACCCACCTCGATAGAGTTTCTTTGTTTCGCGTTGGAGGTCCAGCATTGCTCTGTCAGCCTTTCGAAGTTCAATGAGAGCATCAATAACCTCAAGTATGTCCACGATCTCCTCTGAGTCACCAGACTCAAGAAGCTCTTGAGCCTCCTCAACAATCTTAGCACGGAGGAAAAAATCAAACTCACTAGATGTGACAATACGAATTGATGGATTAATTCCCTTTTCTCTGAGAATTTCAGGTATCTTATCTCGAACTAACTTCTCAGTCACTTCTGCTTCCTCATCGATGATTTTATCGCAATGCTAACGCAGCTTCAACTTGGAACTTAGCTACTGACAGGAACGAATCAGTGGCAGCCCGAACTATACCAGGCATCTCAGTTGTCCAAGGGGATACATCATCACGCGGTGTGGATTCGGTCATGGATGAAAATGGTAAAAACCTTGGAGTTAACGTCTCATCAAATGAAACAGTCCCTAGCCACTGACCATCTTGAATTAATTCGTAGGTGGGAAGGAACTTCTTCATTGAGTCCGGCACAATAGCGTTCCAGTATATAGACACACCATTGAACTGTCCTGGCTTTCCTAGGCCAATGGTGTATGTATCAAGAGTTGCAGTTGCTGTGACGAGTTTGTAGAGAATTCCTATTCGACAATTGAGGCACTGGTTGAACTCTAAACCATCACCATTGGGCTGCACGTAAGCAATTCCATTTTTCTCGATATTATCATCATTACAATGGACACATAGGTTCATGCCCCAACGTACTTCTATATGCTCACTGAATGGACCTTTCATGAATCGTGAAACAGCACCTTCGAAGGCAGTTTTTACCTCACCTGGGCCTTCAGAGTCCATTTTGTTCCTGATTGCCTGCCATACCTCTAGTAGATCTTGCCATAAAACTTGAAGGACCATGTCTGCCAGCTTATCAAGAGATCTTTCTTCAAGAGAACTCATTCACAACACCTCAACTTGTTATCCACAAAACATCCTATTGAAGGGACCAATTAAATCTTGGTAGGGCCTATAGGATGGTCAATTTGGCCTAGCCTAAGATTTTTAACCAAGTCTAAGATGAGAAACCAGAGAGCCCTTACAGGTGAGAAAGGATGGATTGCCAAATCGACTAGGCAGGTAGGACAAATACCTAGTCAGAACCATGGATGGTTCTCATCTGAGGATGGGGGCAGAAAATCACTTTCTGATAACAACAACAGACAGCCTGAGAGGATACTAAAATGAGTCCATTGCCGAAACGATACGAACCACTTACTCTTGAGGAAGAGATCCTTGATTTCTGGAAAAACGAGAAAGCCTATGATAAAACACTCGAATTTAGAAGTAAGGGTCCAAGATGGAATTTCCTTGAAGGGCCTCCGACGACTAACGGATTCATGCATGTTGGACATGCCCGTGGACGAGCTATGAAAGATACTCAACTCAGATACATGACCATGCGCGGATACAATGTTTGGCGACGTGGTGGTTGGGATATGCAGGGGCTCCCAGTTGAGCTTGAAGTTGAGAAAAACGAAGGGATTGCAGAGAAGGGGCTTATTGAATCGGATGTCGGTATGGACATATTTGTTCAGAAATGCAAAGAACTCGTTGATTTCTATCTAGAGAGATGGGTCAATGATTCAATACGACTAGGACTGTGGTTAGACTATCCATCAGCCTATCAGACCCGAAGAGATGACTACATTGAGCATGTCTGGTATTTCCTGAAACTCGCAAATGAGAAAGGTCTCCTAGGGAGAGGATATCGAGTCAATCCAATCTGTCCACGATGCGTAACAGCCCTCTCTGGACATGAAGTTTCTCAAGGCTACATGGTCAAAACAGATCCATCAATTTACGTAAAATTCAAACTCGTCGGTAAGGAGAATGAGTATCTGGTTATCTGGACCACAACCCCATTTACATTAATCTCGAACGAGATGGTCTCAGTTCATCCGAAATACAAGTATGTCAAGGTCGAGGTTGATGGTGAACTCTGGTGGCTTGTTGAGAATCTTGTAGAAGAAGTCATGCGTAAGGCTGGGAAGAAATCATACAAGATCGTTGAATCTCTGCCTGGTAAGAAGATGCTTGGGTGGAAATATGAACATCCTTTCAAGGATGAAGTCCCATTCCATCAGGAACATCATGAGAAGTATATGCATGCTGTTGTCACAGGTACCCATGTGACTGTAGAGGATGGTACTGGTCTTGTACACACAGCGCCAGGATTTGGACCAGATGACTTCAATGTAGGGCGAGAGTTTGATGTACCAGTTCTAGCGCCTGTAAACAACACAGGCAAATTCACCTCAGAAGTACCCATGTTCGAGGGGAAACTGGTCTTCGATACAAACCCAGTAGTTCCAAGGCTGCTTGAGAAGAAAGGTCTTCTTGTGCATGAAGAAACCTTGGATCATGAGTATCCCCATTGTTGGAGATGTGATACACCCCTCATCTATCTTGCTGACAAGACGCAATGGTTCCTCAGAATGACTGGAGTACGCGAGAGATTAGTAGAAGAGAATATGAAGGTCGAATGGACCCCGGAGTGGGCTGGGACTGGCCGATTTGGCGATTGGGTTGCAAATGCAGATGATTGGTGCATATCAAGGTCAAGAGTATGGGGATCACCTCTTCCAGTTTGGGTATGCGATGACTGTAGTGATGAGGTTGTAATAGGTTCTAGAAAAGAATTGAAGGAGCGCGCAATCAAGTTCCCCGACGAATTTGAGATGCATCGCCCTTGGGTTGATGAAGTTGTACTTCGATGTGAGAAATGTGATGGCGAGATGCATCGAGAGCAGTTCGTTACAGACTGCTGGCTTGATTCAGGGATTGCACATACAGCAAGTGTGGATTACCTGAAGGACCCAACATTGTTCAAACAACTCTTTCCCTTTGACTTCATCACTGAAGCTGTAGACCAGTCAAGAGGCTGGTTCTATAGTTTACTCTACACTTCAGTAGTCATGCACAATAAAGCTCCCTTCAAGGCTTGCGTGAGTCAAGAGCACGTGCTAGACGCAGAAGGAGGGAAAATGAGTAAATCAAGAGGAAATGTTGTATGGGCACAGGATGCGCTTGCAGACATTGGTGCCGATCCGTTCCGAGTCTTTGTATTGACACGGTCAGCCTCGTGGTCCCGAATGAATTATGACAAAAAGGAGATTGACCTCACTCGGAAGAAACTCGATGTTTTATGGACTGTAGTGCTCTTCACTGAAACCTACATGGAGTTGGATAATTTCAAATTTGATGAGAAGAGAATGATGAAGGCTCTTCCAAAGGCGAATCTTGAGGACAGATGGCTATTGTCCAGACTACAGACTGTGATAAAGGAGTATCATGAACAGATGGATAAATATCTCTGGCATCAGGCTGGACGAGTCCTTCTTGAATTCATATCGGAAGATCTTAGTAGAGTGTACCTACCCTTAGTTAAGAAGCGAGTATGGTTAGACAGTGAAGATCCAAAGAAAGTTATAGCCTACGACGTTATGTTCTATACACTTCAGACTTTTCTAAGAGCACTCAATCCTTTCACACCTTTTCTCTGCGAGAAGCTTCACAAAGACTTCTTAGTGAGATTTGCTGATAATCTACCTGAATCCATAAACCTCACAGATATGCCAATGAACGTTGACAAGCTAGTTGATCAAGAAATGGAGAAAACCTTTGAAGTCCTCCAAGAGCTTAGAAGTGCATCAAGTCACGCGAGAAACAAGAAAGGAGTTAAGCTGAGGCATCCTGTTGCAAAAGTCGTTCTTATTGCCGAAGATGAGGAAACTAGTAAGAGAGCAGAGAGTCTGAGGATACTATTACTTGATGATCTAAATACACGGGATTTTGAGGTTCAAAGAACAGATGTTATGGCAGAATTCACACAACTATCAATCAAGCCAAACTACAAAGCTCTCGGTCCAAGGTATAAGGACATGATGAAGCAATTGGTGTCTAGACTTCAAGAGGTGGACGCTCTTAAGCTCCGTAAAGATCTCGAGAAAGGAAAAGCAGAAGTCATGGTTGCTGGAAAGAAACTCAAGTTGGTTGAGGGAGATGTGGAGTTTGAGGAGAGTCTACCAGACCATCTTAGCTTTGCAGAGAGTAAAATAGGAAAGGTCTATGTCGATGTAACAAGAACCAAGGAGCTAGAAGCTGAGGGTCTTGTACGAGATGTGACAAGACGAGTTCAAGTCATGCGGAAGGAACTTGACCTTAAGGTTGAGCAGT
This sequence comes from Candidatus Thorarchaeota archaeon, assembly GCA_016839275.1. GTDB lineage: Archaea > Asgardarchaeota > Thorarchaeia > Thorarchaeales > Thorarchaeaceae > SMTZ1-45. The sequence goes on along the minus strand of JAEOUM010000189.1, from coordinate 11,416 downwards.
CAATAGATTTAGTCCTTCGTTTCTCAGACGAAGAAGCAGTAGAACTTGCAGAGATGTTCAAAGTTCATCTGACCAACGAAACGCGAGCTGAAACCATGGAACTAGTTGGTCCCAAAGATGAGCCAGCATGGAAGAAATACTCCTACGTCAAGGAATGGGAGATAGACGACTTGACCTTGAAGGTTGGAATGAGTCCTTTGTAATAACTTACACAGGGCTCTTTTCTCTTGTCAATACTTCAATCATAGTGTAAAATGCATTAGCATTCTCTCTTATTGATTTGAGTGATACCCATTCATTTGGGCCGTGAGTATTATCGCCTTGGGGTCCAAAATCAAAGAGCTCAGCCCCTTGTCCTGCAAAATAACGAGAGTCAGAGCCACCAAATCCCTCAATAACACTGTAGAAAATACCTTCCTTCTCAAGAGCCCACTTCATTGCACGAATCAACCGTGAATTTGGGTCAACATCAACATAACCTGCTCCGCCACTCACCTTCAATGAGAATAACTCTAGTTTCCCGCTTACAGCCTCTTGAATCGCCTGTTCCACAGCATTGTTATCATTTGTCATCGCTCTAATATCACAATATAGTGTCCAGAGGGTGCTGTCTCTTGATAAGAGATTAGGACAGATTATTTTTCCCTTATCAGAATGCCTTGTAGGGAAAGCCGCTTGTGAAATTGATAAGATACTCCTCATGAGATTTGTCAAGGCAATGTCATAGGTTCCTTCGACACTAGACGGATCAGGATGAATGATATCAAGTTCTACCCAGTCAGGAACAACATTAGACTTGACAAATGCCCCGCGTACATCCTTTACAACTACCTGTGGATGCATATCTAGATACTTCGATGCAGTTAGCATAGCGTGACGGTCTACGCCAGGTCTTAGATACGCACTGTGTCTTGTATCCGAACCATAGGTTTCGGTGGTGAACCGAACAGTCTCAGGTTTGCCTTTAATTTTAGATATCTCTTCCTTCACCTTGATAAAAGTAGGGAGAGCGTTTCGTCGTCTATGAATGATTTGTTGGTGGATACCATCTGCAATTACAACAAAGTCAGGAAAGAGACCTTGCTTAACCAGCCAATTCTTGAGGAACTCAGCACCATTACGACCCCCGATTTCCTCATCTCCTGATGCTGCGAACATTATGGTACATGGAAGATCTGCTTCCGCAAGTCTTTCTGCAAGAAGAAGTAGGGACACGATATTTCCTTTATCATCACATGTTCCACGGCCATATGCAATATCACCATCAATTTTCAATGATAGGGGATCACTCTTCCAACCGTCACCAAAAGGAACAATGTCGAAATGGGCAAGGAAGAGTATCTTGTATCTACCTTGACCTCTTCTACCAAAAGCTGTGTAATAACCATCAGACTCCAATAACTCAGTCCGACAACTAAAATCGTTGAGGAGGTTATTGATAAACTCAGGGCACTCTTTACTTGGTTTCTTCTCCGGCCCATCGTTTCGCGTATCAAACGAAACTAACTTGGTTAGAACATCAACGGAATCAATCGTCATAGTTGTTCAGCAAAACAAGATGACCTCGTTGGTCAAAAGTCTATCCAATTGAGGTGATAAATAGTAAGAAAAAAGAGAAACATCAGGGGATGTTCAGGTGATCATCCCCCGGGGCATTTACACATCCTATGTTCGCCTGTAAATCCACCTATTCCAGGAATTCAAACTTGGCATCTCTTCAGGCATCTTCTTTCTCTTTCGAATCTCGAGAATTATCTCTTCCTGGAGATTGCCGGGCAGCTGATCAAACCCACGGAACTGATAGCCAAAGAAGCTACGACCCGCAGTAGCGCTTCTGAACTCATCAGCAATGCCTATAGTTTCTGCTGTTGGAAGTGTTCCCTTAACTGTGACAGTATCCTCCTCACCTTCAATAGTTACTATCTGTCCGCGATGTCCAGTTAGAACTTTGATTACCTGACCTTGTGTGTCAGTGGGAGTTTTGATATCTGCATTAAGCACCGGTTCATAGAGACCAGGTCTTCCAGTAAGGAATCCCATATTCAGACCAGCACTCACCATGGTTGCTACTTCGTTGTACCCGGTATGTGCAGGGTCATTGTGCACAGTAGCATCAGTAAGTGTCACTTTCACACCCATAACAGGTTCATGAGCCAAGGGACCAGCATCGACAAACTCTCTGAAGGTAGTTTGGAGGTATGAAAAGATACGCTCGAATCGTTGCACTCCACTCATTGCATCCACAAGCATGCATGACTCATAGATATCAAGGATCTTTCGTGCTTCTTTAGCATCCCAATCAGCTTCATCTCTGAGAATCTGAGCTCGTTCTCTGTCGTTCATCTCAGCAGTAATCCTCTTCTTACGAATCAGGTCGACGGTCTTCGCATCAAGGGGTTCAAGGAACATTCGAATCTTGTTATGTCCGTTTGGTGACTTGGTGTGAAATTCCTCTCCACGTTCAGTCATCTTTTCGCGGTACACAATGATGGGTTCTGAAACCTTGATTGGGACTTGTTCATGAATTCTCTTGGTCAAAATCTCAATCTGCAGTGGGTCGATACCGTCAAGGCGGTACTCCATCGATTCTTTATCATGGACAAATCGTGCTGTCGGATCAGCCATAATCCACTTGGAAACAACTTCGCCAAGCTTTGCAATATCCTGAGGATCAATAGGTTTGATACTTCGGCTGACAACTGGCTCGCTCACATACTCGATGGCTTCGAAACCCTTCATATCAGAATTGGGCTCAACAAATGACTCACCACTGGGGCACATGAAACCAAATACAGAGAACAGATTTCCTGCAGGAACTTCATCCATGTCAAGGATATCAGTGATCTCTTGGACACCTAACCGCTTGACCTTGGCATTCTGTCTCATATTGACTAGGCGAATCTCTTGACCAGATTTGATAGTTCCAGAAAACACTCGTCCGATGAGTGTAGGTCTCTTGCTCTTTGGATCAACAAATATCTTTGTGATCATTCCGCACAGAGGACCTTTTGAATCACAGTCGAGTAAGGCCTTACCCTCCGAACTGGTTAAATCGCCTTTCCAGATTCTGGGGATTTTATACTTTTGAGCATCTCTAGGATTGGGTAAGTGGTACACAATCATCTCCAGTAGGGCATCATCAAGTGGGAGGCTCTCGCGAAGCCACTTCTCGTCACCCTCGTTATACTTTTCAAAAACAACATTGGGTTTGATGTTCTTCTTCTGAAGAGTCTTCATCGTGAATGCCCAACCTGTCTTCGCACTACCGATAGCGACACTTCCCTCTTGGAAACTGACTCTCCAATCAAGAGCGTACTCCTTAGGAGCAACTTTCTTAATCAGCTCATTGACCTTTGAGATGATGATGTCAATCCTCTCGTAGACCTTCGCTGGAGGTAGCTTAAGTTCATTGATTAATCGGTCCACTTTGTTGATGAAGAGGACTGGTTTGCATGCCTCTGCACCAACAGCTAGGCGAATATTGGTTTCTGTCTGAGTCATGACACCTTCCAGAGCATCTACTAGTATAACTGCACCATCGCTAGCCCGAAGAGCACGAGAAACCTCGCCAGTAAAGGAGAGGTGACCAGGGGTATCTGATAGCTGGACTAGATATTCTTGATCATCAATTTCGAAGTTAAGCAAAACCACTGAGGTGAAAATCGTAATACCTCTTGCTTGCTCTTCCTCGTCACTATCTGTCATCAATGCATGTCCAGCAGCGGCATCAGACATCAACCCAGCCCGACGCATTAGGTAGTCGGTTGTAGTTGTCTTGCCGTGATCAATATGAGCTGAGATTGATATGATTCTCTTATGCTCAAAATCATCTGATAGGATAAGCCTCTTGATTGCATCTGGCTCCTTAATCTTGACCATGACGTTACACCATTCTATATTCTGATTCTCTCGCGGGTATTCCGCATCGATAGCCTATCCCCAACTCATGAATATGTCGCGAGAGAACTCGTCGGGGCACCGATGAAATCCTCACCAGTGGCTTGGCGAACTCCCTTTTGGAGTCTTAAAAGGATTATGTCATGGAAACGATTTACTTAGTTGCGACTACAACCATTCTTTCAGAGGCTGCAGAATACTGCATCCGTGGAAGTGTGTTCTGGCCATAGAACTCGACCTTTTTGAATCCGGCTTCTTTGAGCATTGCATGAATCTCGAGAGCCGTGTACATGCGGATATCGTTGTTTGAGAGGGCATCTTCATCCATCAACACGATGCGGTCATCTACAGTATCCACAAAGACAGCAGGACGACCTCGAAGCACACCGGCAGGGGCATCCAATACATGAGGTTCACTGAGGAGGTATCCTCCTTCAAGTTCTGTCCATGTCTTTTGGAATCGTGGCAAGTTATAGGGATTCATTAAATCTAAGAGAAGTTTGCCACCCTTCTTCAATGCTGTAAAAGTATCTTTCAAAACCCGAGTGTTCACTTCATGGTCGAAGAAACCAAAACTATGACTGAGTAATACTGCAGCATTGAACTGCTGATTGAAGGACATAGCGCGCATATCTCCAACTGAGAAGTCCACAGAAACACCCAAACTCCTAGCACTTTCCTTTGCTACAGTGATGAGTGTGTTTGAAATATCAAATGCCGTGACCTTGAATCCCTGTTTAGCAAGCTCGATAGACTGATCTCCAGATCCACATGCAATGTCTAGGACTTCACCGTCCTTCTTAAGGTTCATCACACGTATGCAGAAATCAACTACTAGCCGGTCGTAGTACTGGATTCCTTGAATCGCCCTTCGATGCTTAACCCTGAAGATTTCAGCCCAGAAATCATTCCATCCAAGTTCAACTTGCTCCATACTGACACACTCTATTCTCTAAATTGTCTGACTCGGATAAGAAGATTGTCATAAAAGGAAGAATAAGATGGAGAGGATTCGCCCCCGTATTCATCCGCCGGGAGGGGTCAGATTGGAACAGGTAACTCGAAATGAGCTTAATTGACGAACCGTTCTCCAACAATCACTGTAAACAGCTTTACCTATAAATGTACTGCTATCAGCCTAAACGCGCCCTTTTATGGATATTTCGAAGACTGTAACTTTTTTTCGAACTTACCTTTACGTCCTGTGGAAAATGACACTTTTTCAATGATTTTGATGTCAAAGAACGTAATTTCAATTCTTCAGAAGAAAGTGGTAGCCCCGCCAGGATTTGAACCTAGGTCAGGCGGGCCAGAACCGCCTATGCTTGACCACTACACCACGGGGCTAGATATATGGCAATGACCGCATCGGAGAACTACCTCTGCGGTTTTTCATCTTTTCGGTCCTTGGCTGAAGTTCTCCATAGCTTGATTCGCCTCATTTATTAGAACGTGCGTTCACCGTTACGTGACAAGCTTATGCCATTCTGGTCTGATTTATCACATGAGAGCTTTCAAGGCATCTCATCCAAAACAGAGGTTGCTGTAATGGTGACTGGTGCCTTAGAAGCCCATGGAACTCATCTTCCACTCTCAACCGATACGATTCTATCAACGTATCTAGCAGAAAAAGTAGCGACGAAGACAAAAGCACTGGTACTACCTAGTATTCCCTTTGGCGATAGCTGGAGCTTCAATGACTTCGAAGGAACAATTTCAATTGCGCCAGACGCTCTTACAGATTTTTACATATCAGTCATGAAGGGCGTCTTCAAACATGGATTCAGATATCTGGTGGTTCTGAACGGTCATGGGGGGAATATTCCAGAACTGACAATAGCTGCAAAGGCCGCAACAGAAACTGGACAAAGAGCTGTGATTATTGTTAATTGGTGGAAAGATCTTGCAGAATCTGCACGAAAGCTTGTAGAAGAAACACCAATGGGACATGCTGCTGAAGACGAAACCTCAGAGGTGTTGCATGTTCGCCCAGACCTTGTTAACATGTCGAAGGCGGAACACCATAGAGTTGTATCACGATTCACCATCATCTCAGGTATGCTAAGGGAAGAACTTCTTCCTTCAGGGGTGTATGGAGACCCTAGATTGGCTACAGCAGAGAAGGGTCGACTAATCTTTGAGCAAGCTGAGGAAGAAATGATCGGCCTGATCAATCAACTTGAGAAGGGAGAACTCCCAATCACAAAGGGATAGTTAGATACCGACCTTGAAGATAAGTGCATCACGTAACACTCTTTGAAACATTCTGAGCAAATTCTTACCTTCTGTAGCAATTGTGGCAAAGACCGGATAACCTTCTAAGTCCAGCATCTGTACCATGTAGTCAACTGGAAGAGCGTTAGGTAGGTCTCTTTTGTTCAGAGACACTATGATAGGCAGCATTGCCATCCTATCCGTACCAAGGGCAATTCGTAATTCTTGGATAGATGCGAGGTTCTCATTCATCTGCTCTGGAGTTGAATCAGCCATGAAGATTAATCCATCACAGTCACGGAGTACTTTAATCCGACTGCCAGCATGTCGACGCTGACCAGCTACAGTGAATACATCGAAGACCATTCTTTCACTCGCTGATACTGGTACAAAATCAAAGAACGTTGTACGACCTAGTTCATCGGATATCTCAACAAGTTTGCCTTTTGCAAGCGATCTGACATTTGCAAAAAGCCATCGAAGTGCTGTCGTCTTGCCTGAGAGGGAGGGACCATAGAATACAATCTTGATGTGAACCCTACCCTCCTCATCTCGCTTTAGGACTTTTCCGGGAACAATCTCAGCAGCTGTCTGCGGAGTGATTTTTGCCCTCTTTGCGTAATCCACCGTTTTCTCTCTATCAATCGTTACTTCGTCAGAGGTTGCAATAAGTCGGCCCATAGACACGGCCGCAGGGGCTCGCTCTTCTGCTTCTGAATGAGGTACGAAGGATGGTACACTCGCAGTTTCAGGGGTAGTCCTGCTCATATCTTCGGAAGAATCCATTTTATCTGACTCAATCTTACTCGATGTTTCTTCTTCCGTTGGCGTTTTGGAACGCCATCCAAACCTCCTGAATCTAGACAAACCTCTCTCCGAGTCTTACAAAATGCGATGATAGTCTTAAATCTTCGGGGGACTTCATCCGCAGTGAACTTTATCAGGAATTCACCCTTTTCTCACTTTGCTATGACAGAACTCATCGATTCCAAGTTCATTTCTGATATGTGGCCATCATTAAAACAGATGACGTACCTCAACAATGCTTCAACTGGTATATCACCTGTGACCACAATCAATGCCATGAAGGAATATCTAGATAATAGTGTTGAAGCAATTGGTAGTTTTCAGGACACACTAAGCCTCTTTAAGATGGTAAGAACAAAGCTTGCAGAGCTTCTTGGTGGAAACTATAGCCAGTATGCGTTTGTGCCAAGTACAAGTTCGGGAATCAATTCATTTGGACATAGTATTGTCTATCCTGCAGGCTCTAACATAGTAATTTGTGATCTTGAGTTTCCTGCTAATTACGTGCCATGGCAAAATATCAGCAAATTTTACGGGCCAGAACTTAGAGTAGTCAAATCTAGCGAAGGCGCAGTTTCACTAGATGACTTTGCAGAAGCAATCGACGAAAACACACGTGTTGTTGCGGTGAGCCAAATTCAGTTTGGAAGTGGTTTTCGTATAGACTTAGAGGCATTGACAAAGCTGGCTCACGATCATGGCGCATTTCTCTTAGCTGATATAATTCAAGCCGCAGGATGTTTTGATACAGACCTTTCAAAGTTGAAGGTAGATTTTGCTACGGGACAAGCGGCCAAATGGCTTGTGGGTCCTATTGGAGCAGGATTCGTATATGTAAGTAATTCCATTATAGATGAGGTCCAGCCAAGATTTTTGGGCTGGTGGGGTGTTGACCAGCTCACGGAGTTTGGATACTTCAATAGAAAACAGCTGAGTGATGCGCGAAAATTCCAAGTTGGATCGCCAGCAATGATTGCATATGTAGGATTCCTTGAGTCACTTAAGGTGCTGCTGCAAATCCCAAGCCAAGACAGAGAGAAGGCAGCTCTATCAGTTGCAGATTACCTACGAAAACGCCTGTCCGAGATTAATACTCCGTACTATAATTTTGGGAGGAATAACAACTCAGCAACAGTATCGTGCAAACCTCCAGATGTTGAAAAACTGAATGAGCTACTTATGAAAAACAGGATTTATTGTTCTGTCCGTAATGGTCGTCTGCGAATATCACCTCATTTCTACAATACATCTGCCGAGATCGATAGATTGGTGGACCATCTTAGGTGATTATTGTGTTCGACCAAATTAGCAAATCAGTATATTTCTTGGTGAGCCGATCCTTTGATTCGAATATCACCTTCATCAAATCTAATGATCACCATATTCTTATCGATACAGGTACAGGTCTCTACATATCGTCACTTGAAAGAGAACTTCATGACTTGGGATCTTCCCTCTCGTCGATAACTGATATTATACTTACTCACTCTCATATTGATCATATCGGGGGGGTAATACCCATTTTGGAAACATGCTCACCCAAAATACATCTTCATAGAGCAGAAGCTGAGCCAATAAACAGAGGCGATATGAGTCATACATTGGGAGACACCTTCGGAGCTGACTTGCCCCCTCTGAAGATAGATAGCATCCTTGACGAGGGATCTACTCTTGATTTTGGAGAAGTTAAGATGCGTGTATTCCACACACCAGGGCACTCAGAAGGTAGCATTGTACTAGAGATTCAAGACACAGGAATTCTCCTAACAGGTGATACATTATTTCCAGGAGGTAGTTTCGGGAGAGTAGACTTCCCTACGGGTAGTCCTGAAAAACTTGTCGCGTCATTGAAAAGAATCTCGGAAATGGAGTTTGACATTGGCCTTCCAGGACATATGAATGCGATGAAGTACAATGCAAAGAAATCTGCACTAACTTCTTTTAAATTAGCAAAGACAATGTTCAGGTTGTAGATAATGTATCTACCAATTCTTTGACATCTAGATGGTGGATTTCTGATTGGTCCTTTGGGTCTTCCAGATATTTTGACTCGATTGCCTTAATCAGTGCGTATACGACTTCATTCGATGGTGTTTCAATGCCAAGCTCTTTGCCAAGTCGAATAATCTCTCCCGTAATTGCGTCAATCTCAGTTCGTTTTCTTGCCATTATATCCTGAAGCATGGAGTTGATATTATTACCAGTCGCCTTGGCTGTTCCTAATGCATATCTCACAGGATCGTCAGTAGTCAGTTCGATGCCTAATGCCTTCACAACATTCACAGCTTCTCGGACTAGTTTAATCACGAGACCTCTTAACTCAGGATTTTTGTAAACTGCGCCATTGGTGAGTCCTGTCAACGCTCCAACAGGATTGATTCCACAATTTACCAATGTCTTCGTCCAGACCACACCTTCAATATTCTTACTTGAGCGAACATCAAATCCACACTGTTTTAACATCATAGATATCAGTTCAACAAATTCGTTGTTTTCAGGAAATCTTGAGCCAATCTCAGTGAGTCCACAACCTGTTGCTGTCACGATGCCAGGTTCTGTTCGGAGTGCACCCATGCAAGTCGTGGCTCTCAATACACGTGTTGAATTGAGTGTGGTTGCTACAAGATCTTCAGTCCCAAGACCGTTTTGAATTAGTAGAATGTATGCTCCTTTGTCTACGAGATGTTTGGCAGCTGTGATTGCAGGGATTGTGTCATAGGTCTTTGTGGTTAGAAGAATCAAATCAGCTTCTGAAATTTCTGATGCATCATCTACTGCATCGAGATAGAAGATATGTTCACCCATGATTCCACGAATGATGAGACCATTGGAGCGGATTGCTGCTACGTGAGGATTCCTTCCAACAAGAACGACTTCGTTCTCTTTTATCGTACTAAGGAAAGCTCCGTAGAGACTACCAATGGATCCTGATCCCATGACCACAATTTTCATGATTTATTTTCTCCGGGTTTTGTCTTTTTACGGAGGACCCTAACATCTCGTGATAGTTCCTCAAGTCTTGTACTAATTAGATGTATAGATGTGCTAAGGTTCTCATCGTTGCTATAACTCTCAACGATTTTCTGTAATTCATGAACTGACTTATTTTTCATTTCAGCTGCATACCTGACCATCAGAGGCATTGCACGAACAATATTCTCCACAACGGTAACATCTGCATAAACAGCAGTGCGGCTCATTGGATTGAGATCTATTGTGATGACAGTTTTTCCAACTGCCTTCAGAGCTTCTGTTCTATCTCCATCCTCTAATGGAACAACAACAGCATCTGCTGCTCCAATACCGTCAGGATCGACTTTCCGACGGTTGCTACTAAGCTCGGGAATTGTAGTCGATGGTCTATCATGTGTGCCAAGTACCTTTTCTGCGCCAGCAGACTTCAAAGCTCTAAGAATTGCATCCTCTCGCTCCTTTCGATAATAGAATAGATTGATCTCTAAGGGAGCATTTGTTATCTTGGATAACTCGACCAATTCCTTAGCGACCAGTGAACAGACATTTCCGTTTACACTTATCACTGGATGCTTGGCAAGCAATATTGACGCAACTGCCACCTTGATTGCCTTTTCAGCTATCTCTGTTGTTCGTTCACCAATGAGATAGTCAAAAGCCTCTCCACGACCGTGCGCAAGTAACCCTGCAGTTGCTACTATTTGATCAGTATGACCTGCGATAATTGCTTCTCGAATCTCTAAGGAAACGCGTCGTGGGTGGTCTGTTGGGATTTCAAGATTTACCACGAAACCAGCCTCCCACCCATATCTGAAATCGTGGTCACTGTTATCTGAGTGCGTTCCCAGTATCTTTCGAGAATGTCAGTCACAGAATCGGTATCAATTTCGTCGCAGAAACAAAACACTGAGTCACCTAGCATGACCATACTCGAATGCTTGAATCCAGCACTATCAAGTTCATGTATGGCTTGGAGAACCCTCTTCGTCGCAAGTCCAATGGATTCTGTGAATACTCTTGAACATGATATGAATGTGTCAAGATTTGGATTGCCAATTATTCTCTCAATAAGCTGATCGCCCACACTGTTGATTTTTTGTCGACTCTCGGGATTTGTCAGGACATCATGAGTCTTTAATCCCGGAGCTCCAGCGAGGACTACACATTGAGAATCTCTGTGGTCTATATGTTGAATCTCTCCTATGCCTGGGCCGCCAGGGCGGATACGAATCTCAAGACCTCCCTTGGTTTGAGCAAGCACGTCACCAAGCCCGGTATGATTCACTACTTCAGCTTCGTGCGCATAACTTGCAGCCGTATTATAGTCCATTGCAGAGTCCAGAAGATGACCTAGAGCAAGTGCCGTACCTAGAGCTCCTGCTCCAGAGGCACCAAAACCAGCTCCTGATGGAAGAGATGACTCATGAGTGACACTCACCTTGAATTTTGTCTCATAGTCCTCAACCATTCTCTGTACCACCATGTTAGTCACTTGTGCGTCAATTTCCTCATCATTGTAAATTGT
>JAEOUM010000029.1 GCA_016839275.1 Candidatus Thorarchaeota archaeon | reverse complement strand
ATAGCAGACTAATTCATTCTGTTACTTAAGACTGTTCACTAATGGACCATCATAGAGAATTGTTGATTGCTTCTTCACAATGTATATCAATGAAAATAGCCATGGGAGTCCTGCTCAGATACCGAATTGGAGACTTCAGAAATGCAAAAAGCTACTATCTACACTGCTCCAGATTGCCCTCACTCGAAGAATCTCAAAGTATTCTTGAATGAGAATAAAATCGATTTTGAAGAAAAGTGTATTCTAGCCTCACCTGAAGCAAGAGCAGAACTAAAGAAAGCTAGCGGTCAGTTAGGCATTCCTGTCACAGTGATTGGAGATGGAATATTCATCGGGTTTGATAGTCGGACTGAGAGACGAATCAAGCGACAACTAGGCGTGTGATAAGATGTACGACTTGGTAATCATCGGATCGGGCGTTACGGGGTATAGCGCTGCAATGTATGGTGCAAGACTTGACCTTAGTGTAGCAGTGATTGGTAATGTCGATGGTGGTACAATAACACTTACCGATGATGTCGCAAATTATCCAGGCTATATTCAACTCACTGGAAAAGAGCTTGCAGATAAGATCAAAGAACATGCACTTGATTATCCCATCTTCACTGAAATGGGAACGGTGATTGACATCTTCAGAGATGAGCAGAATTTCTTTTACATCGTCACGGAGAATAAATCATTCCTCACCAAATCTATCATCATCGCTACAGGAATGAAGGAGCGTGAATTAGAAGTTCCTGGCCATGATCAGCTGAAAAACAAGGGTGTGAGCTATTGTGCTCTATGTGACGCCCCTCTATACAAAGACAAGGTTGTAGCAGTCGTAGGCGGAAGCGACAGTGCTGCAAAGGAAGCACTTCTCTTGGCAAAATACTGCCCAAAGGTGTATATTATTTATAGACGTGAAAAAATCCGCCCTGAACCAATTAATGCTACAAGAATTGAGAGAGAATCCAAGATTGAAGTCATTACGAATACAAATGTCACTGAGATTCTTGGTCAGAATAAAGTCACAGGTGTCAAGCTGGACCGTCCATATAATGGCTCAGATGTCTTGAATCTTGATGGAATATTTGTCGCAATTGGGGGAATTCCATACTCTGAACTTGCCGCAAAATTGGGTGTTAATCTCAACGAGAAAGGCGAAATCAAGATTGATCGTTCAAGTAGGACAAATGTTGAAGGTGTGTATGCTGCTGGAGATGTTGTTGATAGCGAATTTAAGCAGGCAATAACTGGCGTGGCAGAGGGTGTGAATGCAGCGTATCAAGCATACAAGTATGTTAATGAAAACGAGTTCATCTTCTCTTGTCGACAAGAGGAATGATGCATTACTCCTGATTATCTCACATAGCCTTGAGAGCAATCCTCCAGGGATATAATTCTGCATGGAATACTCCCGATATGACTGCGGGATCATTCTTCATGATCATCAGAGCTTCTTCTCGCGAGGTTGTTTCAATCATGACGAGCCCAATAAGCACCTCGGAGAACCTGCCTGCCATTGTAAGGGTACCTCTTTCCAATAAACCTTTGAGATACTCAAAATGCTCATTGATTCGATCTTCAGTTCCCGGATTTCCATACTCATTAGCAGGTCTAAGCATGATAACATATGATTGGGTTTCCATGTTGTCCACTGAACTCCTTTCTATAATGATATTTTAATGACAAGGACTACTCGATTGCTTCAAATAATTTCTCAACGAACATCTCAGGAGGGGTTAATCCCTCAACAGAAATGGTATCATTGAATATTGTTTTTGGAACACCAAATACTTCAAACTTGGCTGCCTGTTCCTGCATCTCAAGCGCTTCAAACATCTCGGAATCGATCAAGGGATTTAGAATTGCTGCTTGATGAGCAAGTCGGGTCATGCCTGGGCAATATGGACATTGGGGGGTTACAAAAACTCGGATATGAATTGGTTTGTCTATTGCTCTAATATCCTCGATAATATCTGGTGGTAGTGGGGCAGTGCCATTTGAAACGTCTACAATCCCTCCAATGAGTGCAGCAAACTCATGTCCAGCTGGTATTCCATAGAACTTCACTTTGTACTCATCTTTGCCATGAAGAACTATCGCAGGGTGATGCTTGACGCCTAGCTTCTTTGCAAAATCACTATCGAGTGGTCCTTGGTGCTCTTGGACCTTGACTAGCTCAGATAGTTCTGCAACCATCTCCACCATATCGCGTGTGTCATTGCAATATAGGCACTTTTCGCTTTCTGTGAATAGATGTATTGTCACTTCGTTAACTAAGGTCTCAAACATCTCTTTGACTTGTTCTCGAGTAGCATCGTCCATTTCGACAACCATAATTGCCACATCCCAAGGTGAACTCAAATACGATTGAAATTTAATTCCTTTGTTTCCTCTTAAACATCAAGGTAGTTTATTTATTGTTTCATGTTGTTTGATTTTATTCTCGTCAATAACCCTAACAACAGCCTTACCCTCATTTTTTGAAACTTGGACTAACTCATGATTCGTACGGATAGTAAAACTAGCACCTTCCCAAAGATGCTCCATGACTCCTTTTCCAAGAGGTCCATTGAGATATTTCAGATACGTTTCTATGATTTTATCGATATCATATTCCCTCTTAGGCATACCATGGATTCCCCAGATTATGGTAGCGCAGACCTGTGTTTTGGCGGTATATAAATCCACTACATTTTGAGAATTACTAAACTATACCCAATCAATTCTATCGTCATCAATTATCTCTTCGATTGCAGAGGGTATATTTTCTGAATTCTCAAGGCTTGCTTTGGCTACGATTCTTGTTTCTCTACCTATAGTGACATCTTCCAACTCAGGGCATTTGAACAGTGGTGTAACATTAATTTCTTTGAATTCATTCTCGTGAGGATGTTCACTGTGGAGATATAATTCAGTTAACTCCTTGCACTTTGCAAGAGGGCTTAGATCTATAGAATTAAGTCTATTACCAGCAATATCTAATGCTGTGAGTTTCCTTGTGTTTACAAGAGGTGATAAGTCTAGTTCTTCAATTTCATTCATTGCCAGACCAAGGCGCCGCAATTGGGAACATGCTTCAAGTGGCATGAGGTCTATTTGCTTCAACTGATTTCCGCCTAGTCGCAAAATTCGAAAATCACTGCAATTCTCTAAAGGTCGTAAATCAATCGAGCTAAGTCTATTATGATGAAGATATAGAAATTTCAATTCTCTGCAGTTTTCGAGAGGTGTCAAATCTAATTGCGATAATGAATTATACATCAAGTTTAGCTGTTGGAGTTTCGTACATCCACCAAGACCTGTCAGGTCGATTTCTCTAATCTTATTATTTTCAATCTCAAGGCTCTCTAGGCTCTTGCAGGATGCCAGTGGTGAGAGATTTAATTCTGTCAATTGATTATT
>JAEOUM010000003.1 GCA_016839275.1 Candidatus Thorarchaeota archaeon | reverse complement strand
TCTCATTGTAGGCTATCATGTTAAGACTGTCTTGAAGAAACTCGGACCTGGGTTGAGTCGTGAATAGCTCTTCATAGAAGGACCAAACAGCTAGATAGTTGTTCATATAACTGTGCGTGGTGAGATTATATGGTCCATCAGCTTGAATCACTATTGCTCGATGGTCAGGATTAGTTGCTGCGATTGCAGCTGCAGTGCCTGCTCCCATAGAATGGCCTACAAGTCCAGTCTGTGTCGCATCAACAAATGGTAGCGACTTCAGCCACTGATATGATGCATTTCCACCAAGAGTGGAAGTGAAAGTTCCAGTGAAATATCCGATAATGTCAACAACTCTGTCAGAGTCACCGTGACTTATCTCATCAAGAGCTAATGCAACAATGCCATGTCTTGCAAGCTCTAGTGCTGCAGGACCCTCAGTATCTTTATCGTTGTTCATTCCATGCAGCAGCAAGACTCCAGGAGCTGGATCATCTTCAGTCGCTGTCAATGGACGATACAATTTTCCAGTTACTGCTTGTCCACTCTCATCTACAATTCTGATATAATCAACATCTATGGTGCCAAAATTACTTTGTATTGCACTGCCGAGTAGAGCAGATGAACCTATCAGAATGAGACAGAGAATTAGGAATTGTCTCTTTCTATCTAACCCACTTACCATTCCCATAACAACCATCTCAGTTAAGCTAGAGGTACATTGTCACTCCCCCTATAAAAGAAAGATGAATTGAAGGGAAAGGGATCGCAAATTTGCGAGGTTATTAAATAATCGAAAATAGTGATGTCTCTTCAAGTGCTTTCTGTCTTCTCTTTGGGATTATATACAATTCCAGCTACAGTCACTAATAGTGATACAATCATATACCCAATTATAATTAGTTCAAAGGGACGTGTAAAGAACACAACTATGCTTATGATAAGATTGATGAATCCGATTATGAGAAGTCGTAATTTCCAACTGTTCAATTTTTCACCACCTGTACCAATTCTAGCTCTTTTTCTTGATCACTCCAAATTCCGCATCTCTTCATGCACTAGCTGTTTTCTCCTTAGGTTTCAAAATAAATCCTATAAGGACCAATACAATTCCTACCGCAGATATTGCTAGCATTATAGTTTCAAAACTTCTCAAAAAATATAGGATGAGACCTACAACTATTAAGACGGTTCCACCTATCTTGATTCGTAGTGGTAGTGGCCACAAAAAACTCATTTTTTCACCTCCTCAGATAAAAATCACTACTTCCATTTTGTCAGTATTTCCTCCCTTTTGAACAAGGCAGTACTGATAAAGAACAGTACTACATCGATTACAAGAAGTATCACTGAGATTTTGGCCATGGTTTCAGTATCAAGTGTGATTAATTTTGTTTGACCTAAAATATAGATTATAAGAAATGGAAAGAACATCAGAGCTCCAAAGTTGGTTGCACTTCTTACGTCATTAACTCTTGATGAAACTATGACTCCAAATTCAACACTCATGATTGTTGCGGCTGGCATTCCAAGAAAGAGTATTACAGCAATAGTCCAGTTTGGAAAATAATAGTAGTTTAACGATGGATAAGACACTGCATCAGTACCCACCATGAAGATTACCCCACCCGTATACATTGCTATTAGTGCAGGTAGGACTGCGGAAATTGTCTTTCCAAGGAGGATTTCTCCATCCGTAAGAGGACCAGCTAAAAGCGGTTCCAGACTCTTCTCGACTTTTTCGCCAACTATTGTGTAACCAGCAATACCTAATGGAACAAAGGCGGATCCAATGATGAGAAAGATAGAAAACGCGTCCAGAATGGGTGGAATTCCTGCTGCTGGGAGTGGAGGGTCTCTATTTACTGCATAGTTAAGTATAGCAGACGGAATGATTGAGATAATGACCGGAAATATAACAAGACCATACAACATATTCTTTTGATGCTTAAAAATCTTGAAGTCCCTGGCTGCAACAAGCCACGCTTTCGAGAGTTTCATTGATTTTCCCCCACCAATTTTAAGTATACGTCTTCTAATGTTGAACCTACGACCTTGACAATATTGACGTGTCCACCTGCATGAACTATGGCTTCCACAATAGGCCAATTCTTACTGCCAGAGTCTATAGTGTCAAATGTTATCGTATTGCCTTCAACGTCTAGATTTGGTAATGATAATTTCTGTACTGATTTCAGGACACTGTCGGTTACTTGTTCTAACTCGATGACTGTCTTTCTCACTCGCACAGCATCTTCAAGATCTTTAGGAGTACCTATTGATACAAGCTTTGTATTCAGGATTCCAATTCTATCACATATTCTCTGTGCTTCATCGAGATTATGAGTGTTCAAAAAAATTGTCTTCTTTTGCTTCTTCAGATCTAGAATGAAATCCCTTACTGTCTTTGCGGCTTCCGGATCTAGATTTGCTGTAGGTTCGTCTAAGAATAATACCTGAGGATCATGAATGAGTGCTCGTGCAATAGCAAGTTTCTGTTTCATTCCCTTGGAAAAGGTCCCCACTGAAACATTTCTCTTGTCCCAAAGTCCTAACATCTCAAGAAAATATTGAATCCTCTCTTTTCGTTCGGTCTTTGATAGATCATGTACTCTCGCGAAAAATTCCAAGTTGTCATATGCACTCAAATGCTCGGATAATCCAACATTATCAGGAACTAGTCCGATAATCTTCCGGATTTTCAGTGAATCATCCTTGTCGCCAATATTATACCCCGAAATTCTCGCATTTCCACTGGTCTTAGAAATTAAAGTACACAGCATCCGAACCGTAGTGGTCTTCCCTGCACCATTAGGCCCTAGGAATCCAAATACCTCCCCTTCGTTGATGTTCATAGAAATAGAATCAACGGCAGTTAGATCACCAAATTTCTTTGATAGGTTATCAATCTCAATCATAGCAGTCGCCAGAGAACCAAATTTAGCTATTGAGAACTATTGATTAGACAATGGATGATTGGCTGGCTATTTTAATATTATTAAACGGAAAAGATAAGCTGTTGACAATTGAGATCTTGTTGCGATTCTTGCTCTGAAATTCATCCTTAATTAGGCATAATCTCTCATGTATCAATACAAATAGGTGTTTGAAATGGGCGTTGAATACAGGCGAATCAAAGATACACTTGTGCTTGCACATCGCATTCATGGAAAAGTAGAAGATCTGCCAGAATTATTCACTAGACTCAAACAGGCTGCAGGCGAAGCTGCAGTGGGTAGTCCAGTCGTAGTACAGCACTTTCCATTGACCGATGAGAAAGGAACAACGATGGACGTCTGTCTGCCATTAACCAAACAGGTTGAAGGTGGCGATTTTCAAATAATGACACTAGAGGGTGGCATCGCCGCCATAGCTCTGCATAAAGGACCTTATGATGAAATATTGAACACCTATCGAGAATTGATACCCAATGTATACAAGCATGGTCATCCAATCCAAGAAAATGGAAGAGAAGTGTTCGTAAATCTAGACCTCGAAAATCCTGAGAATACAGTGGTTGAGATTCAGGCTATGATCATTGATTGGGACAACAGATTGGACCAACATCTTGAGCGAGTATTGGGAGCTGAAAAGAAAGACTATGTTCTTGATGGATTCAGAGATTTGACTCTGGAAACTGAACAACCTCAAAGAGCCTCAATCATCAAGGATGCACTGCACAAACTTGATGAGATTGCATCAGAAGACCAGAAATATGAAGCCCTCTCTTGCTGTGGTCACGAGTTCCCTATCGAGCTGATTCACGAGATGAGAGACTTGTATAGAGAAACAAGGAGTATTGATACTGTAATCCAAGCCATGAAGGAGGGTCATTATTTCTACCCGAAGGTGCGCCGAGAAGGAAATATCATCTATGACAGAAAAGGTCCAGCTAGAAAACAAGCATTTGAGGAAGCAAAGACAAGAGAAGAAAAGATGCGTGCCATATGTTTCTGTCCGCTACTCAAGGATGTGTGGGACGAGATGCCCGGGACATTTTGTAATTGCGCTGCCGGATGGCCAAGGCGCCTCTTCGAGGGTATTCTGGAAACTCCATTGAAGATAGATGTTGTAAAAGCGCTGACAAAGGGAGATGATTATTGTGAGTTTGCCATCCACTTGCCAGATGGTGTGCAATAGGTAGAACATGCACATCTCGCTGGTTTTATCTATTGTCAATAGCAGGCATCCTATCATTCTGAGCCTACAGAAAATGGTATTTAAGATGGGCATTATCGTCATAGATCTAATTTGAAAATTCTAGATTATTCATGGCTTAAGGCAAAAGAATTCACTGGACTCTCAACATTTCAAATACTTACAGGTTTTCGCAGATCAATCGTCTATACATTCTTAGCTATCTATCTTCGATCACTTGGACTCTCAACTACTGAAGTTACTCTGATGGCAACCATTGGAATGATAGCTAATTCTCTCACGCAGTCATTCCTCTGGGGAAAGCTCCTTGACAAGTACAGAAGACCAACAGAGTTCGTTATTATTGGAGAATTCTTCGCGGGTGTTGGTCATTTCTTCATGGTGATGGGATATGTATTCTTCCTTGGTCTTGGGCAATCAATACTTGCAGGATATGTCATAATATTCAGTCTAGGTGGAATTGAGATCTTCTGGAGCATGTCCAATGTTGGATGGTCTGCATTAGTTTCTGAACTGACTGAAATCGATGAGAGAAAGAAACTCATGGGACAGTTCTCAATCATTGGTGGTTTTGGTGGTGTTGGTGGCGCATTCCTTGGCGGTTATCTATATGATGTTGGAGGCTTTGCTAATGGGGCTATCTTCAACATTGCTGCTGTTGTCATGATTTTTTCAAGTTTCATTGTCTATCTGACAATTCGTATTAGGAATAAGGATAGAGAACTTAGTGGTGAAGTTTTTTCATCTGAGGCACCTCCTCTGAGCAATCTTTCCTCTCAACTTCGAAATGCCTATTTGTTATTCATCGTAGCATTGGTGTTCGTCAATTTCGGAAGGAACTCGATAGCTATAATCACTGGCATCTTCCTTAACGATCCAACAGGTTTCGATGCAAGTGGAGCAGATGTCGCAATATACAGCAATGTTCGAAGTATTGCAAATATGATAGCTGGCATAATAGTTGGATCAGTTATTTCAAAATCAGATGATAACAAAGTAATGACTGCTGGTGTTGTATCTGCAATTGCTGGAATTGTTTGGCTTACTATCACACCTACATTTGCCCTCTCACTGATTGCCTCCTTTCTTCAGGGAGTATCTGAAATAATAATTAGTGCCTCAAGCTATTCTATCGTTGCCAAAATGGCACCCAAGGAATATAGGGGGCGATTATTCGCTTACTACAACACATCCTTCTTCCTCTCTTGGGGTATTGCTGCCACATTGATTGCAGGTCCTATTGCAGACATCCTAATCTCACAAGGCATATCTAATGCGAACGCATACCGAGGAAGTTTCATCGCGGCCATTCTCATAGTCCTAATTGGGATTGTTTTTCTCGTAATTTCATTCAGATACACTCGCAGAAATGAATCTTCATTTAGCGATAAATCCGAAGATGAGTACATCGTTTTCAGTGACTAGATAAATCCTTGAATTCTATTTGTAGAATTTAATGAGAAGGTATATCAACAGACTTTGTGATTTTTTCATACTCATTTCGCGAGGTTAGAAGATGAAGCACGTTAAGATAGCAATATGTCTTCTGTTTATTTCTGTACTACTGGTGTCAGCAGGGACTCCCTTGGTTGACATGACAACCAGCAATGCAAGTCTGAACTCATCACCAAGAGAGAACTCACCCCATAACGTGGTGTTGTCATATGAATCTCATCCATCCATTTTCATCACAGGTGATGAGGAATTTAATGCAACTGCCACAAGTGAGGGTTGGGAAGGAGACGGATCAAGTGAATATCCTTTCCTGATTCAGGGGTATGAAATCACTGAAGATGAGGTACTCATCTATATCCACGACACCCGATACTACATTAAGATTCTAGATTGCAACCTCACTTATGCAGACGTTGCAATTTATCTCTGGAATGTCACAAATGTTGTTGTCGAGAACTGCCTCATTGATATTCCCAATTATGGCATCTGGCTGCAAAATGTCACTGGAGTTCAAATCATTAGTTGTAATATCACTATCTATCCCGACCACGGTGTCAATGGTATCTATATGTCTCATGCAATTGATTGCTCAATAGAGGGCTGCATCATCGAAGGAACGTCTGGATCAGAGGCAGGTATCTATGGAGAATTTTGTGATGGTATTACTATTTCCGAAACAACAATCTTCGAATTCGACAATCACGGCATCTTCTTTGGCGCAAGTTACAACATTGACCTCCTTCACAACACCATCTACTGGAATGAGGGTGGTGGAATATCACCAACTTGTGGTATCTATCTCGTGGAAGGTGCTTTCGCAAACATTGAAGGGAATAACATTACTCAGAATTCTGATAATGGAATCACAATTGAGAGCTTTTTCAATGTCACAATAGTTGGCAACTATATTTACGAAAATTGGATACACGGAATCTATGTCGAATGGTCTGACTTCTGTATAATTGAAGACAATTACATAGGATATAATGGTGAAGGAACAGGTTCTGGACCAATGTGTGGTATATCTACATATTACTCACACTACATTGAGGTTATTGGCAATGAATTCTGGTGGAATGCGCAAAACTCCATCACGTTGGGTTTCTCTAACTTTGCCCGTATTTCAAACAACTACATCAACCATTCCTATGACAATGGGATATGGATCACAATGTCTCATAATGCAACTGTTGAAGAGAATGAGATCTATAATTCCGATGGTCTTGGTGGCAGTGTTGGATGCGGTTTCCGTGTGGAATGGAGTAATCACACATCTTTGATTGATAACACAATAGGATTCAATTCAGAGAATGGGATCACTATTTATTCTAGTCATGAAGGAGAATTAATCGGAAATGCAATATTTGATAGTGAATTTGATGGTCTCTATATGGCTGACTCTACAGGATGGGATATTTCATACAACGTGATCTATGATAACGGTGGTCCAGGAATAGTTATGGATGATGTTACATATGATAACTACATATATTACAACGATATTGGCTGGTCTGGAGAATATCTAGTCGTAGATAACTGGGGCGGTAACTATTGGAACAAATCAGGAGTTGGCAACTGGTATAGTTCCTACAATGGAACAGGCTCCTATTCGATTTTTGGAATAGCTGAGGAAATTGACTACTATCCCTCCATGAGTCTCTACTTGGGAACCACTACTCCCTACGAATATGAAGTGGGGACTACTGGAAATACGATGACATGGGCTGCAAGTGCACTCAATCCTGGAACATATGAACTTCTCATTGATGGTGTTTCACAGGGTCATGTGACTTGGGATGGTAGTCCCATCGCAGCTGATGTAGATGGACTCCCAGCTGGAGAGTACAACGTCACACTAATAGTGTATCACATCTCCGGACACTGGTTGGCCAATCAATCTGTGCTGACTGTGATTGATACCCAAGGTCCTACCTGGACAGTCACTCCTCAAGACCAGGTGTTAGAGTACAATGAGCCTCTTTCTTATCAGCTACAAGCATCAGATCCTTCAGGTATTGCTTCTTGGTCTGTTAATAGTGCGAACTTTGCAATCAGCTCTAATGGGCTACTAACGAATGCAACATTTCTTCAACCCGGCATCTACGACATAGATGTTACAGCGACAGATGTGTATTCTAACTCTGTAACTATCACGATAACAATCACTGTAAATGAGCCTGTTGGTCCTCCAATTGACCCGACAGTTCTAATGTTGGCAGTCGGAGGAGCAGGAGCTGTTGTAGTTATCTTACTCGTAGTTGTCATGTTCAAGAAGAAAGGTACCTAGAATAAGGCGAGGAGCCTTAGTGCTCCTTCTCCTTCTTTTTTTATCCACAATTCTATACATTTAGC
>JAEOUM010000188.1 GCA_016839275.1 Candidatus Thorarchaeota archaeon | reverse complement strand
TTGCCATCTTCATATCAAGAAGCTCATCCAGAATTACTGTTTCCTGTTTCTCTATTGCCAAGTATCTATCCCTCAAAATCATAAGACACTTCATATACATAAAGTGAATCTTGTTGTTAATGATATTATAGAGCCTCTTATCCTTTCGTTTCTTACATCATTATATCGACTTAGATTGTTTACTATAGCCTAAAATTAGTATAAACAGCTTCTAATTGTTTAGATACGCATCATATGCCTTAAGAGCAACTTCTCACATTATGGTCTGAGGTTTAATTTATGCCCTCATTCAAATGCAAGGATATCGGACTGAAATGTGCGTTCGAAGCAACAGCTAAGACACAAGACGAACTCATGAAGAAAATTTCCACTCATGCTGCATCTGCTCATAATATGAAAACGGTGCCGCCTGAGACTATGACCAAGATCAAGAAAGCAATCAAGCCATAGCTAAATCACAGAATCACGCTGCTATCCTCCATGCAACTAGAGGATAGCCCTCACCTATTTTTCCGCCATATTGATAACATTAAGTGGAAAAAACTGCTGTAATCTCTATGCAAGACCATCTGTCAGATATCTTTCAAAAACTGAAGGTTATCCTGAAGGAGTACGAAGGCGCTTTCACACCTAAGTTCGATTTGGATAGCAAGTACGACCTCTGGTCAATCAAGAATATTGAGATTGATGGAAGAAAGCGGAAGGAGGTCTATTTTGCTGGACTGATCATTCAGAGCAAGTATGTTGGATTCTATTACATGCCCATCTACACTGACACAGCCCTCAAGGATGTGTTCGAACCAGAGCTTCTGAAGTTACTCAAAGGCAAGTCCTGTTTCCACATCAAGGAGCTGGATACCAAGCTCGAGAGGCAGATACGTAAAGCTCTCAAGCTCGGCTTCAGGCTCTACAAGAATCGGGGCTGGGTCTAGTCCTAGACTGGAATCCACTTTCTCACTGTCTTCTTATACTCGAGAAAGGTGTCACCAAATTTCTCAAACAACATCTTCTCTTCGTAATTTGCCAGCATGTTATAGTAGACACAGGTTACCAGCCATACTACGAGTGCTGCAAGCGATTCTGTAAACACAATCAGACCAAGGTAGAAGAGTACAGTCCCCAGGTACATTGGATTGCGTACCCGTGCGAAGACGCCCCTTGTGGCTAGTCCCTGTTCTTCTGTATCAAAGAGGTCTTTATGGGAGGCATCCATAAAATAGACTGAGATTCCAAGGACTATCAGCCCTAGGATGATGTTCGCCCATACGAAGGACCAATCAAATAGGAATGTTGTATATCGCAGGAAGAACGAGTCAACGATCCATACAATGAAGAACACGACCATCAAAATGGTCTGGTTAGTATGACTTCCTGGTCGCTCTCCTGCTAGATGTTCATGCTTGTGGTCATTCATTCAATACCGCCTCATTTTCTATTGGCTATTCATTATGGTTCATGATTCATAATAACAATCATTTTACAGTTTTATATTAACTTCTACGCCAGCAATATTTAGAGTACAGGAACATACCGATCACAAACAGCAGGCTTGATAGAGTTAATGCAATTAGGCTACCACTTAGATTCATGGGATTATATCCAACGAAGTCTTGTCCCAGTATGACTGTGGCTATCATATTGTTACCAATGCAGATTGGATTGACTTGTACCATCGGTTTCAACAGATCTGGTAGGTTCTGATAGGGAATGGCGATACCTATGAAATAGAAGACCATGACAAACGCTAGTCCTACATGAGCTGCAGCGGACTCGCTTCGTACGATGCATGAAATGATGAGCCCAATGCCCGCTGCTGCAAGAACAATAACAGCGCCAATAGCTACAATCAGAGGTAAGTCAAGTATTGTGACAGGAAGCACCGCTCCTAGTATCAGACCTATGACAACGAGAATGACACTTCCAATCCCTGAGAATACAAAGACCGTTGCTATGCGTCCAAGGCACTCATACCATGGATTCACTGGCATCGATGATAGTTTGGAGTAAAGATCATGACCTCTATCTGCTGCAATTGACCCGGGCAGATTACTCATTGCTGTAGACATTATCAACAGCGATATCATCGCGATGACTAAGTACCCCTTGAGTGCTGGCATGAACTCAGCTGGCACATCACCAAAGAGCGTTATAGGGAGAACAAACAAAAAGAAGATGGGTAGGATTATAGAAGACCCAAAGATTGCTTTATCCCTCAGGAAGATTCTCATGGACCTTGAAAAGGATGCAAAGACCTGGCTTATTCCACTCATTGAGCATCACCTCGAACTCGATAATTGGTCAGTCTGTAGAAAACATCCTCAAGGCTTGGAGCTCTCGTATCAATACGCAACACTTCATGCCCCATAGTGCGGATTGCCTCAACAATACGAGGAACCATTCCTGCTGTGTTCTCACAGGTGACGACAAATCCATCTTCACCCTCAGTAACGATGCAGTCTTCACTCAGACTTGCGAGCATCAACATGAGTTCCTCTGACCTCGGAGCGGCATCAACAATGATTGAACTCCTAAACCCACTCTTCTTCTTTAGTTCTTCAGGACTTCCCTCTATGACAATCTCTCCGTTTACCATGAAACCCACACGAGATGCCATTTCTGCATCTTCACCAATATGCGTAACAAGAAGAATCGCAGTACCTTGCTTATTGATCTCTTTCAGAAGCGACAGGAAATCCTTTCGTACATTGGGATCAAGTCCAGTGCTTGGCTCGTCAAGAAGCAGGATCTGAACCTCTCCCAGTAAGGCGGTTGCCACTTCGAGTTTCTTCTTCATTCCTCCACTGTACTCAGCAACTCTCCTATTGGCATGTTCCCTCAGGTCCATCATCTCTAGAAGACGATCTATCTTCTCCTTCGCTTTTAATTTTGAAAGTCCAAGAAGCCCTGCAAAATACAGAAGATTCTCCCTGCCAGTCAGAAACTCTGAACAGAAGCTCTCCTGCGGAACGTATCCTATGTGTTTCCTTGCACCTAGTCTATCCTCGTAGATATCAGACTTGAGGATTCTGACTGCTCCGGAATCAAATGTATTTGTCCCTGCTATGATGGACAGAAAAGTACTCTTTCCTGAACCGTTTGGTCCCATCAGGACATAGAAATCTCCCGATTCAATTTGAAGATTTATTCCTCTCAAGACCTGCGAATCGTCGTAGCTCTTGAACACCTCTTGTGCATCTAATGCAATTGTCGAACATAATGTCATGGTAATAGTAAAGATTCAAGTCTACTTAAGTGGTGGATAAGTTCTGTAACACAGAAGAAGTTCATTACTTATACTGTGATTGTGGTGTAATCTACAAGGGTGATAGAATAATGGAAGAGCTCGACAAAGTTCTGGAAGCGCTTCGTGTTGTAGAACGATATGAGGATTACCTCTTCAATAAAGCCTGGGCAAGAGCCCTTATTATCATAGGCACGATTCTCCCCTTTGGCGTCATTATCAGCATGAATGCCTTTGTTGTGGCAGCAGCAACAGGATTAGATGTCGGATTCGTTTCTGTTCTTGCAAACCTCATGACTTTGATTCTGTGTTTCGGATTAATTGCCTACACCTTCTTTGGAACCTGGAGGACAGTGAAAAAGCAAGAAAAAGAGAGCTCATCGCGCTCCCTTCATGGTCCGTTGATTGGGATTGCTTGGTTCCTCTCCTTTATGCTAACGACTCTCTTTCCTGAATCCCAACGAGTGGTCTCTCTCCTTTTAGCTGCAAGCCTAGCATGTCTTCTATCCTTTGTGATTCTCAGAGTAACCGGGTCCCACAGCCTAGACCGATTACTTCTCTATCTTGGCATCTCATTGGGAATTGTTGCATTGCCACTATTCCTCTGGACTGATTCAGTCCTGTTAGGATATGTCGCCATTGTTGCTTTTTCTGGATGCTTTATCCTAGCAGGATTGGTGATGCAAAGACATGCTTCAAGACTTCTACAGGTAGCATCATAATATCCATTGTGGGTGGGGTTGTAACTGAGCGACTCTCTCTCTCTGACTGACGAAGAACGGGTCTTTCAGTCTCAACCACGTTTCTCTATCATGTATCTTCTCTTTCTCAAGCGACGAGTTGGTTTTATCGACTTACAGCAACTGCTTGGACTTACTCCCGGTAATCTTGACCATCACATTCGAAAACTCGATGAGATGAATCTTGTAAGCACCCGTCGTGTACTTTCTTGGAGACCTCTGGTGACAATCGAGATCACACAAAGGGGGATTGAGATATTTCGTGATTATGTACACAAGCTGAAAACGCTCTTGGAAGAAATACCAGACACGATGCTTCAAGAAACAGGCGACTGATCTAGCCTTCTTTAGAACGATGGAAACCTCTTATACATAAAGAGGATAGAGGACTCAATCAAGATGTCATTAGAGATTATCACACAGGGCACCTCTAGAAGTGGAAGCGGTACTTGGTCTTACTCAGTTGAGTATGTAGATTACAAAGCACACAGGGAATTGATACATTCGGACCATGGTGAAGCGATTGGAACCACTGGCATTCAGATGAAACTGATGGCTATTCTCAAGGCTCTGAGTTACATTAGGTCGATGGATCCCGTAGAGCAAATCATCATCAAATCTGACTGCCCCTTTTGTGTCAAATGCATCACCAAGGAGTTTGATTGTACTCGTGATGATGCATTCAAAAGAAACAAGGTGACACGGGGATTTGTTCAATATCTTCAGGAGATCTGGTGGAAGACTGGTGACCTTACGATACGGTTTGAGGTCTATGAATAATTGCCAATTATGTTTGTTTTCCTAGTTTCAAAGATCAGGTCCTACATATCAGCTATAACCTACTTTTCGCATCATGATGAACGTCTATTTACCATTTAATTCAAACTCATTTGGTCTTAGAATTGCTTGTCCAAGGAAAATCAGTGTGATTACCAGCAAAATGATGAACATTGCTGCAATCGGCACAGCACCAAATTGAATATAGTATCCAGGACTTGCAATAAGCGTGTAAAACAGTGCTCCTTGAGAAAAGAGGAATGCCTTCATTCCCCATGTCTGTTTTTTGAGAAGTCCGTATCCACCAATCAACAAGAGAACAGCTGTGGCAATTTCAGCTAGTATGTGAGCTATTATTCTGTAGGGCTCGCTTGCAAGCTCTGGCACTTGATTAGTAGATAGGAGCATCACCCATAAACCGAGCATGGCAATTCCAACGAATATTGAGTATATTGATGCGATTCTGGCTGTCTTCATATTCTTATGTCCATGAATTTTCCTCGTTGGATTAGGAACATAATGAAGAATCTTACTATTTGTTTCCATTATTTGCATCAGCTAAGGGTGTCTTTTTGTGATGTGACGATTAAGAACTGTATCTTTTTCTAAGATACAGAACAAGAAGAATAGCTGCTATTCCAATACCGCCTGATGCAACCATGACTGGTGCAGGATCAAATGAAGGCGGCGTCTGTATCAATGCGAGCATCATGATGCAACTCTCATAGATATTATGAGACGCATCCTCCACAACGATTCTATATTGTACAATAATTGAGGGACTCTGAAGTTGTATCTCTCCTGTCCAGACACCATTTAGCCGTTCGAGTGAGAGTATACTCTCGTTCATCCAATTATCAACAGAGTATCTGATTTGAAGACTCAGGAGATCACTGTCATCTTTAACTTCAACTTGAATCATGAAGATACCTGCTTGTCCCGAACTCTGTGGTGTTACAGTTATGGTAAGCTTCGGAGCGATCACATCTATGATCTGATAGATATACCACTGAGAAATACCCCAATTGCCAGCTTGATCTTCTGCAAAGATTCCATAGTAGACCCATTCGCCCACAGACCCTCTAGGGATTGAATTGGACCAGTGTCCATTGTATTGACCCATTGAGATGTTTGTATAGGTTTCTCCAGAATCCAATGAATAGCTGAGGATCACCTGTTTGACACCTCCTGCATCAGAAACATCTACCTCTATCGGTACGACTTGGTCTTGGCCAGCAGAAGCAATCTCTGTAATCATCGAGATGCTAGGTCCTGATAAGTCCATCACCGTATAGCTCATAATCTCAGAGAAACCCCAATTTCCTACGGTGTCATTTGCACTCACTCTATACTCTACATGAGTGTCAAAATCCTGTCCTGAAATGTGGGCAAAGTAGAGATAGGATATCTTCATCATCTCACAATTGGTCCAAGACCCATTATTGATACGAACTGACAACCAGACAGAATCCACCATACTCGTATCATAGACTGCCGCTGTAATTTGGACAGTTTGGTCTATACAGGGAACGAGAGGATTCTGTAGTGCAATGACTGACGGACCTTGCACATCATCAACCGTATAGTTAGAGATATCTGAGGTGCCCCAGTTACCCACACTGTCCAGCCCCCGTACATAATAGGACACATTTGTTCCTGCGAAGAAAAATGGGATGGTCTGGATCCAATTATTTCCTACTTGATTCATGGGCATTTCTGTCCATGTTTCCTGATTGTCACTGGAATAGCGCAGCAATACTTGGTCGATACTACTTGCATCGATGACCGTCGCATTAATCGTCACAGACTGAGTATGAATAGGTGTGATTGGGTTTCTTGTTGTAGATATTAGAGGACCTTCCGTGTCTATGACATCGTATGAGTAGAGATCCGAGATCGCCCACTCTCCCAGTGAATTCTGTACATAGGTTCTGTATTGTACCTCTGTGTATGCAGGATACCCAGGTATCATTCCAATCCATTGACCCGTGACATTGCTCATGGAGGCGTTGGAAAACTCTCCTCCATTATAGCTGTGAGAGAGAATAGACTGATTGATCTTAATGCTGGACAGGGACTTGACCTGCACTTGAACTGGCTGATTCTGAGATGGTGTTTGTGGAGAACGTGTCACTCTCAGACTCGGCCACGGACTCTCCTCAAAGGGAGTGAACCTTACTACATCATCAAGATAAGTCGAAGCCCCTGTCCTTCCTCCCAAGATGTATGCACTACCATCAACATATTCTGCCATCTGGAAGATACTCGGAACGGGAAGGGTCAGAGGATGCTCTTGGATTGTTTCTGAGGTTGTATTGAACACATAGATAGTGTCATACTGAGTATCCCCAGAGTACCCGTCCAGAGCTCCTCCAAAGATGAAGATGCTTTCATCTCCATCCCAGACAGCACTCATACTAGATATCTCCCTCGGCATTGTGGTCGCAATCTCAGTGCAAGTATTTTCGGAAGGATTGAATTTGAGAATGTAAGTATGCGCACTGCCGCCATATCTATGACCTCCGAAAATGTAGACAACATCATCGGCAAAGACGGGTGTGGTCTGCGAGAGTCCCTCCGGAAGCATGGCGCCTGTGTTGACAATCTCCTCAGTGATGGGATCAAAGCCAAGAATCGTGCTCTTGCGCTCTGGACTTGACCCGAACCCACCAAAGAGGTAGGTATACGTACCATTAGTTGCTGAGCCAATCTCCTTTGCTGGCTGGGGGAGATGAGTAGCTGAGGTTGTGAGTGTGCCCAAGTTCATGTCATAGATCTGGATAGTATCGAGAATTGTTCCATCATCTCCACCAAATATGTACGCACTATTTTCCCAACGCTCAGCCGTAGGGCGTGCCAGTCCTGATGGAAATTGTCCCGAAATGACTGTTGAGGTCCCTTTTCCTATATCATATACAAGAATAGAACTAATCCTCCCTCCTGAGTTCTCGCCACCAAAAATTGCAATATGTGTTCCGTTTGTCACACTTCCCGCCCATGCTACTCCATATGGCACAGTTGCGATTTCTTCAATTTGGTATAATGGGTACGTTGGAAAGTCGAATGAGTCATTTGGGTCTGTGCCTGCAAAGACCTCTGTTCCATCCCACCAAGAATCAAGATCCGAATCTGGTTCACTCGATGATGTGTGATAGTAGGTATCTTCACTGAAATCATCCAAATAATCGCTATCACCATCCTGCCAACCAGTGTGGTGTGTTGAACCCATGTAGCATGACCATGGCGCGGCGCCCGATTCAACAACACCCTTGAGAGAGATACACCGCATGTTGCTGTAGGCAGATATGACAATCTCAAAAACACCATCACCATTCAGATCTGTGATGCAGGGATCTTCCCATGGTGATGCACCCAGATTCAGGCTCCAATTGAAGGTTCCAGAATAGTCTAGACAGTACAGATAGTTGTTCTGAGAGGCTACTATTATATCCAGATATCCATCACCATCAAGATCTGCAACCATGGGCGAGGACCGTATATTTCCTGAGGTCTGATAGTACCACTCTTGGTTTCCATTATGATCAATGCAGTATAACCTGTCGTCTACAGAACCAATGAGCACCTCCAATGTGCCATCATTGTCCAAGTCGACAGCTGCTGCGGTTGACATATCAATATCGCCCCCGGTATGAAATGACCACCGCTCAGTCCCGTTGTGATGGAAGCAGTACACATACTGATCCCAAGAACCGGTGATGATCTCGAGATGCCCATCCAAATCCAAATCACTGATACAAAATCCTGAGTTCATGATACCCCCTCCTGCATATGCATTCCAGAGTTCATGACCAGTGGAGTTGTAGCAATACACACGCCCGTTGTGGTTTCCTACCACAATATCTGGAACACCATCCTCATCAAAATCTCCCACTGCAGGTGGGACCTCTGCATCATTCCCTGTGTCAACATGCCAGATCTCCCCTCCAAGATTATCAAGGCAATAGAGCATATTTGCATTGGTTGTGAAAAGAATCTCAAGGTTATCATCCAGATTGATGTCAGCAAGACAGACTGTAGACCACGCCCACCCAATGGATGCAAAGGTCCATTCAATCCCTCCTTCAGAATCAAAGCAATAGAGTGTATTTGCCCGAGTACCAACCAGTATCTCAAGATCATCATCATGATCAAGGTCTGCTACCGCGGGTGAACCCAAAATCCATTCATTTGTTGTGTAACTCCACTCCACTGAGCCAAGGTGACTAAAACAATACAATATGCGATTATTGCAGCCGACCAGTACTTCCATTGTACCATCTGTATCCAAATCAACTGCAACTGGATCGGAATCAAAAAGGCTACCTGCTGAGTAAGTCCAGCTTATCTCAGGATCCATACTAGCAGGAATTACATCATCTCTGCTTTGATTAATAGATTCAGCTGGATATACATGTGTGAATTGACCTGTAGTACCAAAAAGAAGCGTGAGAATCAATATCCCCGCAATATATGAAAGTACATTCATTCTTCTATTCAATGCTCTCCCTCTTTGACCCATAACTAGGCTCCACTGGAGATCTCTTGGATGGAGTAAGGGAAGAAAAGCATAAACTTTCTTTTTCTGAAATTCCGATATCTTAACTGTAGATGCTCTATTCAGACATCGTATTTTCGCTTGAGAATCACAACTAGGATTGCTACACATAATATCTGGATTGATGAATTTGTCAGCAGTAGGGTCTCCATTTGTTGGTCAGCTAAATTAGGAACTGTGCTTGTGTTTGTGACTGTGGTGCTATCTGTTTTCCAGAAATAGGCCGATATATTATAGTTTGACCGGAACTCATGTATCAAGTCAAGATTCACAATGGGAAAGTTATCCCAGTTGCTAAAAGTCAGTTTATAGGGACTGTCGCCTATTCCATCGTTATCGACATCTCTACCACGATAGTCCTTCCAGTAGTTGCCCATTGTGCCATTATCCCAGTCAATAGGACTCAATGTTGTATCTCCTATCTGAATACCAGTGGAACAGAAGGCGTTCAGATAGATAGTACCTACTGAGCTCTCTGTGTGGACATCGTTGTATAGTGATCCGTTGACCCAATTCCCAATGGCCACAATCCCAGTCGTATCGATGAAATTCAAGCCACCCCCGCAATCCAAGAATGTGTTTGCAAGAGCCGTAATGTTCTCCGTTCCTCCAATCCCGTCAATGCCACTCAGGTGCACTCCATCCATAAGATTGCCATAGGCTAAAATATTGTTACTGGAATCAGAAATCAAACCGCATGAGTATATATTGTGAAACCTGTTCCCCACAACGACTACTCTATTACTATGTGTCATAATACCGATTCCATCATAGACAGTTTCTCTGATGTCATTGTATGCTAAGAATAGTTGAGTTGACCATATAGATGAAATTCCAGAGCCATAACTTAAGGGGACGGTGTTGTTCATCACCGATATGTTGTTGCAGTACTCTATGGAAAATGAGCTCTGTCTTGTTTCAGATATGTAATTAGAAACAACCTCAGTCGATTCAGTCCTGTCCAAGCAGATGCCTGAGTATGTAGTAGATGACACATTGTTCCCTATTATCTTGCATCCGTGTGAACCTGTACCATATATCCCACAGTATCCAGTGTCTGAGATATGGTTGCCTGAAATGACCAAATCTGTGACTTGTGCAAAATCGATGCCCTCCCATGAGGTGGATGTTATTGTGTTATTCTGGATTCGAACGCCACTACAGTCTCCGACATGGATTCCATCCCCACCAATCTTTGAGATGTGACAGCTGTCTATTACTGCATTATTGCATCCTATGCTGATACCACCGTGTGTATCTGTATCAGAGCCTTCAAGGATGCTCTTCTCAATGGTCAGTTCGGCACCAAATTCCGTTGAAATCCACCATGAGCAACTAGGGTAAGAATAGAGTCTAGAATTGGTAATAGAGAGGGCTCCTCCATTTTGCACAACTATCGCAATGTCATCATTGATGAATGCCAATGTTGAATTATCGATGGTGAGTTCCTCGCCTGCTTCAACAACAATCCATGCATTTACTAGGTACGTTGTGTCCTCGATGATTTGACTTGATACCGCAGATTGAATTGGATCTGTCCCCTTATTTTCGAATGAAGGACTAATTGAAACAACCGAACCCATGGCACATGCGATGAGGAACACTAGTAGCACTGCAACCGCTGTAAGAGAGAATCGACCCACCTTCATTCCATCCGTCCACTATTATGGTTTCCTAGAACCGTTAGAAAAAGATTACTCCTTCGTTTTACATATCAATAGCAATTAAGCAATCTCCACTCTTTATGAAGTATTTTAAGCAATAATAATCCCCCAATTAATATATAAAGGGTCCATAAGTCTCAAATATATGTAAAATAAAAGATATCCTTTTTTTCGCCCTTGGGAATGTATCGGTTCTGATGAGCCAAAGGTTGCAGAACCGTGCTGGGGTTTGCCCTCAGAGGGTTTCTGTCTACAAAGTGGCCCTATATTAACTCAGTCAGCCGAAGGCAGGTTCGATTGATGATCTACTCAGATGTGTACGAAGCAGTCAATACTGAAATACTAGCGGTTTCCTCACATGCATTTAGGGGGACAGTTAGAACACGTAAGCAAGAGCAAGGACATAGAGATATCATTGTGTCCCTCATCCTTGCCATATTCCAAGATCTTAGGCAACAACAATCGGCGAATATCGACATAGATAAGCTTGGTTGGAGAAACAAGTACAATATTCACCTCATGAGTGGTGTTTCTCAGAAGACAATTTACAACGAGTATGGAATACTAGAGAAACTTATGGTGGATGGTATTGTGGAGAGACGGTCCTCACAATCTAGATGGGGGCAACAAAAGTATCAATATCGACTCGTTCTTGACTCCATCCTTTCTAGTTTCGAAGCAAACGTACATGACTCACGATCTCAGTAATGCACCAAACATCGATCTGACCAATGGATGGTGGTGATTTGCACGATACTGCTGAGATTGACGTCCCCAGTCTGAAGGGGCCTCTCGTGTTTCTACAAGGTTCAGTTCAACGAGTCGTTCAACAATCCCATCTTTATGATAGACTTTTCTAGAAGAGAGACCCGTTTCTTGTGAGATTTGGTTCTTATTTCTCCACCCGCCATCTCCTACGACTCTCATTCCCTCTTCATCATCTATTATGGATAGTTTGTCCTCACGTAGGCTAGCTAGTAGGAAGTACAGTATCTTGAATTCATCAGTTAGTAGAAAACTTGTAAGAAGTGTCGTATACTTCTCGAAATCCCAGTTTTTAATGAGAAGGAATAGTTCTTCGAAGTCACTGGGTATCTGGACTGACGAGCCCGGATTGTTAGATTGCTTGTTATCTTTTCGAATGATATAGAACGCGATGATGATGATAAGCAGTGTGCAGACCGTGCTCACTATCGATAGAATCTGAACTGGAAGTGATACTTGAATGTGAGGATACAAACCACGAGTAGTATCGAAAGACATGATATATCGCCAGGAGTCCCACATATGCCCTAGTTTGATGTCTCAACATAGACCGGCGTGGTTTGGTCGATAGAAATCCAAGATATAAATGGACCTGATATATTGG
>JAEOUM010000187.1 GCA_016839275.1 Candidatus Thorarchaeota archaeon | reverse complement strand
TTGAGTATAACTTCTGGTCAGACTATGTAGGTACTGATGCTAACAATGATGGCATCGGCGATACACCATATTCTGGTTCAGGCTTTTCAGATCCTCATCCACTGATGTATCTGCCAAAGCCACCCACGTGGATTGAGATCCCTACAGATCAGACTGTGGAGTTCGAGCACCTTTTCCACTGCGAACTGAACATCGATGGCTATAAGCCAATAGTATGCTCCATTAACGACACTTCACATTTCCGTATAGACAACAACGGTGTAGTTGAATCGATTGGTATTCTACCTATAGGCGACTATAGTCTTCAAGTGGAAGTCACAAACATATTCGGGAGTATCATAGCCACATTCAACGTACGAGTCGTTGTGGATGCCACCAACCCGCCTGGTTGGCTGACAATTCCCTCGGACCAATCGTTGGCATACGGTGAAAAGTTCGAATATCAGCTCACGGCAATCGACCCATCTGGTATCGATTACTGGACACTGAGCGATACGACCCATTTCACTCTGAGTGTCAGCCTCTTCGACGGCGGTAGTACCGCCTGCATAACCAACAGCTCAACTCTTGAACTGGAGTCCTACGAGTTAACAATCATGGTCTATGACGTGTACGGGAACGTTCTCTCAGCTTCCTTCACAGTCACGGTGGAGATGCCGGAGGTGGACACGAGCTCACCAATCTGGCTGGTTGCCCCTGCTGACCAGAACCTGCAGTATGGAGAAACACTGGACTGTAGCCTTGTTGCAGCTGATCCATCGGGGGTAGATCTTTGGATAGTTGATGATAGTGACCTATTCGTCGTAGATTGGGAGTCTCGCTTGGACTATAGCGTCGGGAGGATTAGAAGCGTTGGAATCCTGAATCCTGGCGTCTATGTGCTTGGTGTGGAAGTTCGTGACACATATGGAAATGTCTTGACTGGAACCTTCAGCATAGCTGTTGTGCAAAGACTGGAGCTCACCCTGAGTGGTAGCTTCGACTTTCTTCTCAAAGAGGAGATATATCTCAGGCTCTCAGCATTGCTAACGGATCTAGACACCCGCGAATCAGTTTCAGGAGCAACAGTGACCTTCGACATCTATGATCCTGTTGGTGCTGTTTTGGTATCAGGAATATTGATAGAAAGCACAGCAGAATCAGGTGTCTATACCTACTTAATGCCGGACACTATGAAGGATCTGAAACTCGAAAAGGGAATCTACTTGGTTCATGCACGAGCCGTTCTCCCCAACGGGGCAGAAGCAGTCGACATGATTCAGTTTCACCTCGACCCCCCTAGCGATGACAACGGAGCCCTTATAGCTGGTTTCAGTAGCATGATGGTTGGCGCAATTGCAATTGTGGGCATTTTCGTAGCAGTCAGACATCGCATTCGTAGAATCAGACCAACAGAATGAATGTATAAGGGGAATCCCTTCAACAGGGATCCCCGACTTTCTCTTTTTTCCTAATCTGAACTGCATGGCTCGAAGCAGAAGAGCCTCAGTCGAAGGAACTATAAGCAGGCTCCTTTCCACTCCCGCCCGCAGGCAAGACTCAAGCAAGCAAGAGGTAGTTAATTATGCATTTTGAAGAGTCGGACGAAGAAAAGATGTTCCGCGAGGCTGTGCACGACTTTGCTCAAAAGCACGTCGCTCCAGTCTGGAAAGAATATGATGAGAAAACTCACGAGATACCTCGTGATCTTATTAAAAAGATGGCCGACCAGATGCTCTGGGCTCCTACGGTCTCTGAGGAGTATGGAGGTGCTGGTCTCTCCTGGGTCATGGCATGTATAGCCGCTGAGGAACTTGCAAAGGCAGACCTCTCTATCGCACTCCCGGTCATGTACCTCGTCGAGGCATCATGGGCGTTCATCTTTGACAAGTATGGCACACCTGAGGCAAAGGCAGAGTTTCTGCCACGGGTCACCAAGGGAGACCTATTCTTTGGGATTGCGACTACTGAGCCAACCGGCGGTTCAGACCTCGTAAACACCACCAAGACAATCATCAAGCCAAAGGGTGATGGCTACGTTGTAAACGGGGAGAAGGTGTATATCTCCGGTGTTGCTGAAACTGAGAAGTACGGAGGAATTTACTGGACACTGGGCAAGTCTGACCCCAAGGGAGACCACAAGACAATGGATGCCTTCATTCTACCACTGAACACGGGTAAAGGGCTGCACCCCGGAGTCACAACCACTCTGTTCGAAGATATGGGCAGAATGGGAGTTTCCTGTGGTGGCTTCAATATCGAGGATGTGGAGATTCCGAAGCACTACTTGATTGGTGAGCATGGCAAGGGCTTTTACCACGCGATGGAAGGCTTCTCTGCGGCTCGTGTATTGATCGCTGCGACCTGTCTCGGTGCAGCTCAGGGTTGTTTTGACATCGGTGTGGATTACGTCAAGCAGCGCAAGCAGTTCGGTCGACCACTGGCAGCCTTCGAGGGTATTCAGTTCGAGGCTGTTGACTCATGGATGGCATTGCAGGCGGACAGGCATCTCACCTATCACGCGGCATGGATTATGGACGAAGTATATGGCAAGGGTAACAAGAACTTTACCAAGCTCGACATTGCCAAGTACACTGCTGCTGCCAAGTACAAGGCTCCGCACGATGCTCTGGATATCATAACTCGGGCGATGACTTGGCATGGTGCCTTCGGGTACTCCAAGGAGTGTCCGCTTGAGGCATCGTACAGGGGTGTGCGCTCGTACACTGTCGGTGCTGAGGGTGGTAGTCACATTCAGAAGATTGTTATGGCCAGAGAAATTTTCGGACCAGATTACTTGCCCTACAGGCAAGAGAAGCAGATGTAGTCTTTACTTTCATCAAAGGGAGCCTATGCTCCCTTTTTACTTCTTTTTATCTAGTTTCATTCACGAACTTCGCGAACCTGATAGCGACCTATCTTGCTGAAATCTGGGACTTTTGGATAGGATAGATTACTACCAAAATCCAAATCGTTTCTTGTCCTTCTTATGAGTCCTATGATGCTCTTTCTGAGAGTCAAAGACCCAGAGGTTGCTTGGTCTGTTGTCACTCTTGTTGCGATTCTTATGATGCACAACCTCACCTGAGCGTAGACTTCGACCAAGTTTTTTCTCAGCAGCCCACTGGTGGACTGGTCTATCAGAGCCTTTGAAACGTGAATAGCCCTTCTTGTCCTTGTACGTCTTCCTGCCACGACTCATGAGAGATATTTGATGCATCGGTTAATATTTGCTTCTTGTATTAGAAGTTAATAAAAAGGAAGAACCATCTGTTGACCCGTATGAATTTTGGTTTTGGATGGTGAGGGTCTGTGTCAGAACAATCATTGACTACGCAGCTCTCGAAGGTAGGATATGACAATAGGGCTATCAAATTGCTCTCTGTTTCTCAACAATCGCCTTCAAAACATCAAGAGGAATAGTGTATCCCTTATCTTGGTGTATCATACTGTGGCAATTTGAACAAACGACCGCCATATCTGTTTCCGGATCCACTTTACGAAGACCTTCGAATTCACTAACTGGAGTGAGATGATGCGCGATAATATGCCCATGACCTAGTAGGCCATAGAATTCTTCGAAATCAAACCCGCATACCATGCAACGAAGGCCATGGATTTTTATTGTTGCGCGCTTTATCTTTGAGTCTCGTTCATACACATTTCTCTTAGCGGTTTTCTTTTTGCCTTCAACAAGAAGAAAAAGGAATTTCAAATAAATCCAAACCTATTGCATGAAATATCAGCTAGAACGAAATTCAGGATTTATCATGTTCGAGCCAGAGTTTATGAGAATTGGCAGATTCTGAAATCCAATAATGATAGCATATTCCAGAAAGAACTAGGTTAAATGACTCAATCTCTCTTTTTCCATTTTTGTAACAAATTACTTTCGTTTCAATCGTAAGATAACTATCAATACCACGACTGCAGCAATTCCAACTCCTCCAAAGACAAACAACCTCGAATTGTCAGGTGTTGTGGTTCCAGTGGAGGTCGTAGTAGTCGTTGTTGTTGGATAAGTTGTTGTCGTCGTGGTTGGAGAAGTTGGTTGTGATAGCACTAAAACAAAGACAAGATCAGTGACCGAATTTCCAGAGGTGTCATACACAACAATCGAGTACTCATGGGCGCCCAGACCAAGTTCGTCCACACTAGTTTCAATCGAACTACCATTCCAATTATCTAGGACTAGTAGCGTTCCATTATGGTAAATCATATAGCGAGAGGGATTTTCATCGTTTGGATTCCAGGTAATACTATGACCCGAAGTTCCTATTTCATATTGGATGTCAGCAGGATGGTCAATTGTAGGATTGATATCTTCACCAGGATAGAGGAAAGGATAGTAGTCAATAGAATTTGAAGTACCAGAGATATTGTATACTTTACTACCACCAAGATCCGACCAGTAATTTCCGATGCCAGTACTATTCCATTTGTTGCTATCACCATGATCGTACGCATTTCCACCTGAATTGAAAGCGAACACATTGAGGTATAGGAGGTGAGAGCCTCCAGTAGCACAATACACGCCATAACCAGAATTGTACACACAGGTATTGTCCAATACAGTGCTGTTTGATGATGAATCAAATAGGCTCAACCCTTGACTGTTACCTGACAGGTAATTGCCAGCAATAACGTTGTTTGAAGATATTGATAAGAGAATGCCAGAAAAGGCATTGCTGATGACAGTGTTATTAGCAAGTACGTTATTAGAGGAGTGCGAGAGGCGTATTCCATACTTCAAGTTTCCAGATGAAGTGTTATTTGCCACTATATTTGATGGCGAATTGATAAGCTCAAGTCCGTTTTCAGAGTTACCTGAGAAAGTGTTGTTCTTGACAAGATTATCTGAGGAATAGAAAAGGTGCGTGCCAAGTGTATTTCCAGATAGTATGTTGTTTTCAAGAGCGCAATTTGATGAGTGAGCTAATTGAATTCCAGCAAGTCTATTCTCATAGAAACCATTCTTGATGGTCATCCAAGTGCAATTAGCAAGAATCACCCTGCTGTAATAACTACCGTCAATGATTTCACCTGTTTTGTTCCAAAAGTATCCGAGAGGTTTTCCGTCAATCAAATTATCTTCCGAGATGTTCTGTCGCCAATAGTCCACGGCAGTTAAGGGCCAAAGGTAGAAATCATTGTTCACAAGAATATTCGATTGCAGTGTGTTATCTTGAGCCCCATCAATGCATATTCCATACTCTGCGTTGTTTGAAAATGTGTTTCTCAGAATTGTATTGTCCGGTGATCCACCGATTAGGATGCCAATTCCATTACTGGAGATGCTGTTGTTCTTAACTAGATTATCGGATGAAACGGAAACAATAACAATGCCGTTATTATTTCCAGTAATCGAGCAGTTTACCAGAGTATTTTCTGAAGATTCAGAGAAATAAACACCATCTTCGGAGCTGCTTGAGATGGTGTTGTTTAAAATCGAGATGCCCGATGAGGATTGCAGGAAAACACCCTTTGCCTTCTGAGTGATGTTGTTGTTTCTAATCTGGCCATGAGTCACATTATCAAGGCTAATGCCCCATCCAAGCATTCCGCCATTTAGCAAGCAGTTTTGAATCACAAAGAATACATCTATGTTCTGTATTTGGACACAAGTGCCGTCAGTTGTAATCTCAAATCCCTCAATTACATATGGGCTCACATAAGATCCGTTTCCAGGGAAACCAAGAGTTTCAAAATCCTCATTCGTAGTAATCGAGATAGGACCATGAGAGCTGTA
Source organism: Candidatus Thorarchaeota archaeon (assembly GCA_016839275.1). GTDB lineage: Archaea > Asgardarchaeota > Thorarchaeia > Thorarchaeales > Thorarchaeaceae > SMTZ1-45. The sequence continues at coordinate 2,815 of JAEOUM010000187.1, read as the reverse complement.
TGATGGAAGAAATCTAGTTTCTGTTTTCATAGCGTGAGTGGGATCATTTTGATGAATTGATAAATTGCCAAAGAATGGCATCATAAGCAGATACGCAACAATGATTGAATACTTGAGTTTACTAAACATGACCGAACATCCCTCACACGCTATACTGTTCCTTGATTCGAATCCGAATTTGAGTATTCCGTTCAAGGGATAGATTGTCATGGCAAGAGGGATTCATAGTCCAGACTATCCCCCGTACCGTCAAGAGAAGCAGATGTAGTTCCAAGTTTCATACAAAGGTGGCTTAAAGTCGCTCTTCTCCTTTATCTGACAAGCAGACTGATTAGTTTGTATCTGAAAATGTGTAAACCCGTAGGTGGCAACATATGTAAGTAACAATTCAAAATCTCCCGATTTAAATAATCGTTCTACTAGTATAAGATGCATAAATTCGTAGTAGAATGAGAGGCAATGAACGTGGACGAACATAAATCGAGAATTTTGGGAAATCTTCAAGCTATTGGTCTTAAAATCACTTCAGATAGCATCGAGGGAATTCCAGCCACTGTTGCACAAGGAATCGCACAGCGTGAACACGATTTGGCAACCAAAGCGGTACTTGTGGTAGCAGCATACTTCGCACGGTCAAAGACCTGGGGCAGTTTCGTTGTGTACTTCTATGTATCTATTGTTGAAATGGAGAATCTCACGGCGAAAACGCTTGAGAAATATGCAGAAAGTGCATACAAGCAGTCACAAAAAGCCGCAAAAGATGCTAAGAAGAGAGACAAGAATCTGAAATTTAAGGGTATCACTTGCGTTCCAGTGGTTCTTTCAAGAAATATCGATGAGCAGACAAAGCAATGGGTCACTACGAAGGGAAGACCTCACAATCAAGCGGTTGATATCCCAGTAGTAATTGATGTTGATACGGGGCAAATCCTGTATAATGAGGTCACCCCATTTCGGATGCGTTTCTTCTATATACCTGGAAAAGAACTCATCGAGGCATGCATTCGAGAATCTGAAACACCATAAACGTGCTATACAGCCTTACCGGATTCTAGGCATTTCAGAGGTAGATCTATAACATATGATCCAAGATCTTGGAAACATCTTAAACGAGTTTTAGATAGTCCTTGAAAGCTCCTACTTCAAATGCCAGTCTTACATCATCATCTGCGAGCAGGTTATGGCTTGGGAGATTTTCGGACCTGACTATCTGCCGTACTAGCAAGAGAAGCAGATGAATCTCTCAGGGGAGAAGGAGCCTTCCATGCTCTTTCTTTCTGGTTCTTCACTTAGTCAATCAAACTCTATTTTCTTGTATCCCATTTCACATGGAGGCCCAATTGAAGCCATCAACTTACATGTTCCAAGATCTGCGGCCCATGACCATGTGGTGCCTGCGTCTTCACCGTCCTCCGACCAGTGGCAACATACGCCATATTCATGTGAACTAAGCACATCCTGAACGTCGCTAAGTCCAATATTCCCTCTCCGTTCGTGGTACCAATGGCGAACCCGACGTTCCCTCTCATAGGTCCACTCAAAGTCAAGCTTGAGATTCTCGAATTCATGCATCTCTTCATTAAGATAGTGCGTGGTAGCAAGTATCAGACCATATTCTGGTTTACCAATCACCACTTTATCTGGACTGACCTCAACCCGAGCCATAGTTCCTTCTGCATCAGCAATCAAAGTTGTATATCCAGAGATGTGAGGTATCGCTCGTAAATAATCAACAGCGTCATCAGTTGTGGCAAAATGATCTAAAATCCATCTTGCAGCTACATTAGCAGCTATTCCTGGTCTTGGTGTGATAGTATTTCTGACAACCAGTGTGACGCCAAGAGCAAGTCCAGCCTCATTGATTCCACCAGCGGATATTCCTGGAGTTTCGATGAACTGAAGACTTCTCATAGATCCAGTTGGATTCGAGTCCATAACAGTTGAGTAGGACAGGATAGACATCATCCAGTCATGGTTCCGTCCAAAGAGGGGTTGGCCATTTGCAGTTGCTTCGCCCGAAACTGCAAACACCGTACACTGTCCATGATAATCGTACGCGAGTGCATCAGCCAATAGAGAACCAAACTCCCATCCTGCCGCTTTGGAGGCTGCCTCTAACTCATCCAGTAGTCCGGGAGCATACTTCTCAACAGCCTTAGAACATTCTATAGCAAATTCAAGTTTGGATTCTGAAGGTTTCGAAACAATATGACTTGACTGCTTGTGTATTAGCCCAAGTTGTATTCCGATTGATCTATAGTCGCCAGTGATTCTTTCAAGTTTCATGATTCCACCGTGAAATAAGGATGTGACTAAGTATTATACCCTTTATGTCGAGCGTTAAATTTCTGTAGCGGAATTTAATTCCGTTTCCAGCGATATGCGCTGTTTTTTCTGATAGTATGAGTAGTACTGGTGCTCAATAATCGGCCATCTTCCTATCGAAAATCAATATTGCATTGCTAATAACATCTAGAACCATCCTCAAAGTCTTCTCTGATAAATGAATGGCAAGGTCATCTGGAGTATGCATCACACGAAGAAGTTTGGGTAGATCTTCCCAACCAATCATCTCTTTTATCTTTACATCAGCTTCACGTGGAGATAGCTCTCCATTCTTGATTGCGCGCCTTAGTTCTTTTTGAGCAGTTACCAGCTTCTTCACGAATACTATATCCTCTTCTGGAACCACAGCGAGCTGAATATTGGGAATCCCAACCTCTTCAAACCGCCTCTCATCACTAGCAGGAAGTTCTCTAAGCACCGAGTGATTGTATTGAAGACACTCGATAGCTTCTATGACAGATTCAATGAT
>JAEOUM010000186.1 GCA_016839275.1 Candidatus Thorarchaeota archaeon | reverse complement strand
GTGCTGTATCTTCATTAAGCGCTTTTACAGCTCCATCTGCAGATTGGGCTGCTTGTTGTAGACCTACGCCAGAACCAGCTGTATCAGTGCCAACTATATAGAGACCCTTGATAGGAGTTCTTGGACCAGGTCTATCAAGATCAGTCTGTCCAGGGATCAGTTTTGCTCTCGTGGCGTAGGACATCTGTACATGTTCCATCACAGTATGGTCTAATATTCCCGGATAATACTTCTCAAGACCATTACCTTTCATCATTGCAATGTGCTCGTCCAAGGATTTTCCAGGTTCAGCCATCATGGCGATAGCCACCAATTCATTTCCCTCGGAAGCACAGCTTGGATCAAAGCTGGATATTGAAACAATCCATCTATTCGGATTCGGATGGACTAGGACTCTATTTTTTCGGTCTCCAATTACAACTCTATCGAGACCCAACCACAGCGTGATTCCTCGGGTTGGTTCCATTTTACTCCATCTATCAAAGAACTTGCGAATCTCATCTGAATCGGATTGCACGATTTTATTCATTGACCAGAGAGGAATATTGCTGACAACTTTTGAGTGCAGGAGCATATGTCCAGCAATGGTCAAACCTGTGACGAATCCATTCTCTTCATGAATCTGTTCGACTGGTGTATTTAGGAGAAAGTCACCATTTATTGTATCGACCACCCTGGTTATGAGACCCTCCATTCCGCCGATGACATAACCCTCATCATATTCACTCGAACCGAAAATGAGTCTCTTTGCAGACGCTAATTTTGATGATTCTCGGTCAGTATCCTTTAGTGTTCTCAGTGCTTCGTATGCAGAAGCTTGAGAGATAGGTACACCTGCTGCCATATAGATGGCACTCTGCATGACATCAAGCATGACTTGATTTGTTGCACCTCTCGACTCCATGTATTCTAGAAAGGAGATGTCCTTGTACTTCTTCATCTCTTCGAGCTTCATTGTCTTAATCTTTGCACCAATTCTTACAAGTCCTAATCGCCCTCTCCAACCAGTGAGTGGCCAACGTAAAGTTTCTCCAATACTAGAAGGAATTGGTCCAGTCTTATCGTACACTCGGAACTCCCAGCCATCATGGAGAACAAACTTCGGAGGTGGAGAGAGATAATTCTTCAGAAACCTCACAAAGGCTCCACGTGTGACTCGTGTAATCACATGCAAGCCTTGATCAACACGAAACCCATCAACCCAGTATCCATGCCAGACACCACCAAGCCGATTTTCTTGCTCGACAACCAGTACTTTCTTGCCATTAGCAGTTAACGCAAGTGCTGTTAGGAGTCCGCCCGCTCCACTACCAGCGATAATTACATCATAATTGTTAGGGTCTACTTGGTCTAGGGTAATCTGTTTCATTGATTGACTCGCACAAGAGAGGTTTCTTGACCTACTTAAGCGTGTTCACATATACGGAATTCTTGAAGAGCAAAAAACTGGATTTCAATTATTTTTTCCTTTTGAATGATATATTGGTGACACCTATTAGGACAACTGTTATGAGGAAAAAGGAATTCAAGACATTCAAAGAAATAATCAGTAGTGGGTAAAGGAGAAAAAGCAACTTTGACCTCTGAAGATGAACTCCTCAAAGAAGCAAGAAAGATTCTCGAAGAGGGTAATAGGGAAGAGGGAGTAAAGAAGCTTCTGAAAGTCGCTGAGAAATTAGAAGCGAAAACAGAGTACGAACAAGCTGCAAATCTCTACGAAGAAGCCGCTCTGATTTATCGGGATTTGTATCATGCAGAGGAATGTTTCAAGATATTTGATAAAGCCACACTAATGTTGATTAGAATGCCTCAAAGCCCGGAGGTCTATAAAGAGATAGTACGATTGAATATGACTGCAGCTAAGATTGCAGAGGTAGCAACTGAGCACAAGAGAGCTGCGGATTTCTATTTTAGGGCAAAAGATTTTACAATGACTGATGAAGAGAAAAATACTCTCAACATACGGGCTGCTGATGCCTTAGAGAATATTGCAGATTTGATGGAGGAGAAAGAAAACTTCTCGGAAACGATAAGCCTCCTAAGGAAGGTCAGTAGGCTCTATTATACAGCGGGTGATGATGAACTCGGAGCGAGAATCAATGATAGAGCTGTGAAGGTAGCTCAAAGATGGGCAAAGATCTCTAAGAGCAAGGGGGATTATGTGTCTGCAGGAAATGCTCTCGCGGAAGCAGCACAAATCATGCAAACAATTGGAGAATCTCCAGAGGCAACGCGCACCATGATGGAGGCGGGAGACCTCTATGATGTCGCCCAACTTTTTGAGAAGGCTGGAAACATCTACGATGCAGCTCAGGAAGCCTATAAACTTCAACGACTTACGTCGGCAAGGAATCAAGCCCTTGCAAAGGCTGCAGAAGCCTATCTGAAGATGGAAGGTAAGCCAGAGGCAGTAGCACCACTCCTAGTTAAAGGCGGTAACATGTTCAACGAGTTAGGTCGAGTCATGAAAGCCAAATGGGCATTCAAACGAGCCAGTGAAATGTTTGATGAACTCGCTAAGAGGGCATCAAATGAGAGAGACACCGAGTCAGAGAAGAAGTATCTCAGATATCAGGCAATGTGTTTGAATAAATGGGGGTATAAAGACCAAGCCAAGGAAATCTATAGACAGGTGACCGAGTTTTATCTTGGACAAGCCCAAGACCAAAGCAAAGCAGGTGATAAGGAACTTCAAGCTGTTGCATTAGAGGAGGCTGCAGAAGTATTCCTAGAGTCAGGACAGAGTGAAGAGAGCAACAAGTATATTGAACAAGCAATTGACCTTTACGTAGAACTTGCAGAGGAAAAATCATCTTCTGAGGATTCCGAAGCAGCGTCAAAGCTGTACAGCAGAGCTGCGGATTGTGCAATGCGACTCGGAGACCCAGAGAGAAATGAAACATTCCATGGGATGGCTAGTGAGAAGGCAGAAAAGGCTGCAGAATTCTATAGACAACTAGGAGTGCCTGAATTAGCTACAATCTGGATTCGGACTGCAGGAACAGAGGCGCTCCAAACTAATTCCAAAAAGATGCTTGAGAAGGCGATTGAGCTACTTGAAAAATCTGCTGAGGGATTCAAAGCAGCCAATGAACTGAAAGAGTCATTCGAAGACCTATTTCGTGTGTTTGAAACACGATTCATGTATTATCCAGACAAACGGCGTCCGATTAAGGAAACAATATCATCAATGGATGAGATTGCCAAGATTATGCAAGACGATATCATCAATGCACTGATGTCTTTGATTCGTGCACTAAATGAGGGCAATCATATTGGCGCTCTTCTCATTCTGCAGGAAAACGAAGAGGATCTCCTGGCAAAGGCCGATAGAATCCGAATGATGATAGCTCAGTCTAAAATTGTGCGTGTAACAAAGTAGAAGTTCTATCTTCAGGAAGATAGAAGAGAGTCAATCTATATTTTCAGAAGAGCAGGTGGATATTTTGAGTACATATCATGAGAGCCTAAGGTTTCATACAAAGGGAAACTGTGACATGGTAGATATTACATCAGGAGTAGAAGCAGTCCTCAAAAAAAGTGCACTCAGTATTGGAATCTGTACGATCTTCTGTACAGGCTCTACAGGTTCAGTTACAACCATAGAATATGAAGATGGTCTCCTCAAAGACTTTCCCGAAGCGATGGAGAGAATAGCTCCAAAAGATGCAGAATACAAACATGACCTCAAATGGAGAGATGGTAATGGGCATTCTCATATCAGAGCGTCTATTGTAGGACCTAGCCTCACAATCCCATTTGTGAATAAACAACTGACGCTGGGTACATGGCAACAAATAGTCTTTGTTGATTGCGATAACCGGCCACGAGACAGGGGACTGGAAATAATGATAATCGGAGAGTGACTAAGGAATCTCAATATCTGAAAGGAGGTCCCAAGATAATTCTCGTAAACTATGACTGACTGGCGCTGAATCACGAATCTTGAGTGCAAGATAATGTATCCTCATGGCTCTTCGAAGACGATGGAGTTGAAAAGGAGCATTCCAAGTTGTTGAAGGAGTCCTGTATCCGTGTGTATCCATAAGGTCGCGAATTGTGTCCAATTCCTTCTTGACCTGGAGCTTGATGTCGTCGAGGTCACGTTGAATAGTTAATGAAGATCTATCTGTCATTGTTGACATCTCTCCACTCTATTCACAATCAAGTACCCATTTTATATGATGTAAGACTTGGGTATTACCCACTTTCACTACTTTCTTGCCTTTCGAGAAACCTTTCGTCGCATTTGAGTACCACATATAGGACACTCAAGATCATCTTTAGACACCTTGGTCTTGTGATTGCAGGCAGGGCAAATTAGAATCCATCGAATGTCATCTTTAAACTTGCCACTCGGGTCGATTATATCTATCCCCAGATATCGAGCAGTGTTCAAAATAGCCATATCTGTTGACACGAGAGTTGTACGTGTCCCAGTCCCTATCTTTGATTGCGCGAGAGCGATCAACTTAATGTCAGTTTCTGAGAGAACTGGTTTATCACCAGTTTTAGTAGCAGCTTTCACAACAACTTTGATTGATTCAACTGGTGGTGTTTCTTTACGAAGTCTATCAAGAAGCTCAAGAGTATCCACACGAAACTTGCTTGGCTTGTTATGTATCTCATCCGTTACCTCTTCGGTAGTGATAAAATTACCATCAGGGATTTGCCTGATCCAGGTGGAAAAAAACGCACCAGAATCTATCACATAGATATGTGACATTTCCTTCACCTACAGGGTCCTTGGTACGAGTCGTGTATTTAGTCGGTCGTAATAGTTGTCGTAGAGCCTGATGAAACGTGTCACCTTCTCAGACTTCTTCAACCATACTCTCTCGTGAGGTTCGATGTCCCATCTAGTTTGACCATCAATCACAGCAAGACCAGAAGCACCTGCCTTCACTAGTTCGAGCTCAAATAATGAATGGTCTGGAATAACCATTGATTTTAGCTCGAATCTTGGTGGACATACTGGTACGAAAATAAGCCCGTTTACATTAGGAGCCAGAATAGAGCCTCCTGCAGCTAAAGCATAGGCAGTAGATCCACAGGGAGTTGCTAACATAGCTCCATCTGCACGTCCATAGTCTACGCGAACACCATCCAGAAAAACCTGGAATGTAAGAAGACGACCAGGTATCTTTGAAACTACATAAACCTCATTGAGGGCATCGGGAAACACCCTATCTTCAACACCAGAACTTATGTTCACGTTAATCTCAAGAATGCAGTCGTTTGCCACTATCCGCTCAAGAGCACTGAATGCTGTGGTCGTTCCACTCTCAGTAAGAAATCCAACAGTCCCGCGATTGATACAAAATAGAGGAGTTTCACTATTTTTTAATTTCGATAAGGTGTAGAGAATTGTTCCATCTCCACCAATGGTAATGACAAAATCCACTTCCATTTCTTCTATGAGTGTGGGTTTCACTTTTGTATTGGAGAGATCGGAAGAGCCTGGGTCCACTTGAATCTCGATGTCCTTAGACACGAGCAGTTCGGCTATTCGTTCAGCAATTCGAACTATCTCCGTACGACCAGGTTTGCATACTAATCCCACGGCTCGCTTGTCACTTAGTATCTGAGGATTCTCCACAATCACCAAAGGTCACTCCAAGATTGGCTCTAGTGGTAGCCATTTTACTCTTGCTACCATTGATTCATCATATGAGAACACGCCCCCAAATATATATAGACGAATCGAAAGATGTGTAAGATGGTCTGTGTGACACAGTTGGTGAACAAAGGTGAGTATTAAGAAAGCTGAAGCAAAGAGCTTGAAGCCCGGATCCTATATGCTGATTGATGACGAGCCATGTAGGGTTGTATCAATGGACAAATCTAAGCCTGGAAAGCACGGTGCTGCAAAGGCGAATATCATTGCTGTTGGTTTCTTTGACAACAGAAAACGTAATGTCATCATGCCTGCAGACCGTATGATAGATGTTCCTGTAATCGACAAGAGAAACGCTACAGTGATTGCTGATATGGGGGAAAACTTCAGTCTCATGGACAGTGAAACATTCGAAACCTACGACATACCCAAACCCACAGACCCTGAGATTCTCTCTCAGATTGAACTGAATTGTTCGGTAGAAGTATGGTTTGTCATGGGGCGGCGTGTTATTACGAGAGTCAAGACAGGATAAGACAGTAATGGCTCAAATAAATTGACACGTTGGGATGGTCTATATGGGGTCGATGGATAGAACTGACGAAAAAGACCAACAGATTATAGAGATTCTATCCAAAAACGCACGCATTTCACTCAGAGATATCAAGAAGCAGGTAAACCTAAGTCCTAGCTCAATTCGCAACAGAATGGAACGACTTGTAGAGATGGGTGTAATCAAAAGATACACAGTCGAGATTGACTACACAAAAATGGGACTTGATATTCAGGTTCTCGTTTTAATCACGACCAAACCGGGAACATCAAAGAATATCTATGGTAGACTGACGAATTACGAGCAGGTAACTGGAATAATGAGAACTGCAGGTCCTGCAAATTTCATTCTCACAGTACGTGTCAGGGACATTGCGGAACTCACTCAATTCATCACAAAGGAATTAGAGAGCATAGACGGAGTGGAACGAATAGAAACAATGTTCATCCTTCCCGAAGAAGGAGAATAATTCTTCTTTCGTACATTGCACTTGTACATAGTCAAAAGTCCAGCAGCGAATAAGAGTGGAAATGGACCAAACGTGAATGGCGCTCCCAAAATACTCAAGGGCATTGATATACTATCAAGAATTAAACTCAATAACCCGACTATCACAACAATATAATCTCGCTCTTTACTTTGAATGTACGCTACAGTTTTGAAAGCAAAAAGAATTCTTAGGGCAGTCACTGTGAAAACAAGTGGCACAACTAGACTTGGATGTCCAGCAAAATGAATAAACAACTGATTTTCAGGTGAACTGCTAAAAGATACAGTGTAAAAGATTGATGCGAGAGATAATGGATTTCTGTTCATACTCTGATAAGCATAAGGAGTGAGAACAGCAATATAGATCAGAAGTCGACCTAGGCGTTCAGGATTGCATGAATCCGGAGCGGAGATGGCTTCTTGGCTATTTTGTACGAACCCTTCTTTGCTATTTAGGAATCGGTTCAATTCCCATTTTATCGATGGAAGTACGATGAGAAAAACGAGTATGAGAGAGCCGTACCACTCCAGACTAGACCACTCTCGATACGAAACATATGGCATTTCGATGGATACAAACTGCCATAGAGGATTGGCACTGAAGCTAATAAGAATGGTGAAGACCGCCATTAGAACTGCATATTTGAGAATTGATGCGGATTTTGAAATATGGTTCTTGAAGAAAGCCAGTATATAGCTAGGAAAAGAGATTGCAAAGACAAACAGGACAATAATAGGATAGAGAGTGAGGGATAGACCTGGGCTAATTGGATCAAATGAGTGTTGCCAGAATGGGCTTTCTGCGTGCAGAAGTACCTGATTAGCTGTTACTTGGATAAACATAACACTTGGAATCATTGCTAATATCAATACGATGAACGTATGGTGTAGCCAGTTCTTAATAGAACTAGACCTTTCAGATTCCATCTCTCCAACCTAGACTCATGTTGCGGTATCTTGCAGATAAGGTAATCGAAAATGAACAGCTTCTGAAAAGGCTTATTACCTTCTAGCAACTTAATTCTCTCGGGGAGCATTCGTGAAATTACAGGTTCTCAGTAATAAACGACTGATTTTATACATTATTCTAGGTTTGACTTTTGTCTTCTTTGTGCCACTTGAATTTGCATTCTTCTCCTCGACAGATTCGACAAGCTATGTCATTTTCAATGCAATGTTTTACGTACAAGCAGACATTGGAACAGTTTCACATACGTTATTTCGATGGACATGGATACGCTACCCATTGTCATTTCTTTTAACAATAGCATCCTTGGTCTTTGTGGCGAGACTACATCAGTGTAGAAATAAAGCATATCCGATCTTTTCTGCATCAGCAGTAGGTATTGCATTATGGAGTGTTCCGATTTACTTTTTCATACAGTTCTTTTCAGTCAGTAGTTTTTACTGGATTGACATCTTTATGAGCGCGCCATTGCCTATCGGCTTTTGCGGCGTTCTCTTCCTCATTTTTGTCATTCTACCCTCAATTCAGTGGCACTCAAATTTAACATCTACGAGCAGATCAATATCTGGTCTTGGAAATGATGAAAAAACAGCTAGTGCAAGTGGAGTAATTCTGACTCCAAAGAGAGGAAGTTCTCTTGCATTTCTTGCCGCATTTCTTCTTCCTGGACTTATTCTACTGCAGAGTACTGCCATGCTTGAGTATTCAGACTTCAACATCAGTTATCTGGGTTTTCTTGTACAGTTTCAAACAAGTTCAATGTGGTACTTGTCTAATCCGGTTTCTCAACAATATGCCTATTTTGTTCAGGAGATAGCTACCTGGACAACTTTTGGTGTATCAATTCTCTGTTGCGCTCCAAGTCTTCTCTTCGCGTGGTTTGTCATGAGATATGTTCATGGGATGAGCTCAAAGAGGAGTACTATACTAGTTGGAGTGTTATCTGAGCTACCCCCACTCATGTATGCTATATTTGGTTACGCTTTCGAGTACGGATGGCTCATCATACCTTTTCCTCTAGCATTCATTGTCGGATTACTGGTGATGCGCTTCACGCATGTCATAGAACCAAGGAAAAAGACTGAATTGAGTGATAGTGAGATTAGAGTTCCTTGGAAGACTCGATTGGGTTCCCGATTTATGAAACACAATAATATTTCTATAAGAGCGCGGGCAGAAAAAAAGGCTGAAGATAAGGATGAAGAAAACTAGCCATACATTATCGCGGACTTAGAAAGATGGTGCGGAGGGCGAGATTTGTTCCGAATCAGGGCAGTCCTGAATCGCTTGAACTCGCGAATTCCTACGAAATAGGGATCTGAACCCTACGCCTTTGACCAGGCTTGGCAACCTCCGCAGAGTATCCGGACTTTGGGAGGCTCATACATTTAACCGTATCGCAGTTTTATGCAAGTCCGCGATATTCTCTCATTCGCCGTCCTAATTCATTCCAGTTGCCAGTCTGTTGCATAATAGCTGGATCTTGCAGAGCATGATCAACAGAACCATCATATATCAACTTGCCATCATGTAGGACAGCAACACTATCAGCCCAGTTCTCGAGAAAGAATCTGTTGTGAGTTGTATAGAGAACACTGATGCCCTCATTTCTAAGATTCTGGATGATATCGACCATTGTAGAGATCATTGGAAAGTCAAGCCCTGCAAATGGTTCATCCAGGAGGAGGATCTTTGGACGCATAGCAATAATCCCAGCTAGGGCAACCCGCTTTGCTTCCCCATGACTCATTTGATTGACCGGACGATTAACAAAGTCAGACATGCCCACCACATCCAGTGACCAATCAACCTGGCGCTCGACCTCTTCTGGCGGCAATCCTAAATTTTTCGGGCCAAATGCAACATCCTCCCAAACTGTTGGCGCAAAGAGTTGATCATCTGGATTCTGAAAGAGGAATCCCACATCTTTTCTTATCTCCCAAATACTCTCTCGCTCGACCTTTCTCTCAAAGACATGAATAGAACCTGCTACGGGTTCTAGAAGACCTATAATGAGCTTGAACATTGTCGTCTTACCCGATCCATTCAAACCGACAAGCGCCTTCTGTTCACCAAGATGGAGATTCATATTTACATCCTCTAGAGAAAACTCCTTGTATCTAAAATACAGATGATCAACCTCTATTGCACAAGTCATGTTAACAACACCACCAGCGGTAGCGAATTCAGAAGTATAAGTATCAAAAGAGTAAGACCAATGAATAATAGGATATCATTCCGCTTTACACCCGAACCAACAACAAGCATCCCTCGACCGAAGCCACGGAGAGTCATGGATTCGTAGACGATGATGCTTCTGTCCATAGCTCGGTCAATTGTGGAACCAACGAGGAACCCAAGAGACCGAATTCTCTCAACACGATTCCCTCGCTCATAACCTCTCAGCTGCTGTGCTTCCTGCATTTGATGGCGCTCCTCAATAAACAGAGGAATGTAACGAAGCATAATCAGGAGCGAGCCAAGCACAGATGAAGGAACTCTAAGCGTCTTAAGGGCTCCGATAAATTCGGACAAGGACATATGCGAAAGAGCAGCAAGAAAGAGGGTTATTAATCCGAAAATTCTCAGACCAATGATAATTCCGAGATTCAATCCTTCTTGATAGGCGATTAATTGACCCCATGGCACTGAGATAGAATAGAGAATAATGTTGCCATAGAAAAAGGGGAGAAGTAGAATCCAGAACAAAATCACAATCTCAAATTTTGCAGCAAGTGAAAGCACAGTCCTCCATCGAGTCCTGCTTGCGGTTCCAATGACTAGAATGAGGACAATTAATGAAAGAAGACTTACTATCTGAGTTTGGAGTGCTAGAATCACGCCCATAATGAATGATGCCACTACTATTGATGTCGGCGAAAAAGCGTTGATTGTATAACGCCCTTCTTGAAAAGGCAGTAGAAACTTTCCCATACTTAGATACTCCCTATTTTCAACACATTATGAGGATTTAATGCTTCACTCACTTTGTTCTTCGTGAGGTGAGCCAGAAGAAAGCGTATCCTAAGAAGAGGATACTAACAATGCCAATGATTCCGGTCATCACATCAACAATCGTACTATTTCCCAAAAAGGCCCAGATTCCCTCAAAACCACCTGTTGGCTCAGTAACACCAGCAAAGTCGAAGAGGGACCACTCAAATCCATCGGGATTCTGAGAAGCCAATCCAAATATGATGACTACTGTCACTAGGACTGTTGCAAGCAGAAGAGGAATTCCATATCTAATCGCTTCTTTTCTGTCCATCATCATCAACTCTCGGTCTGTGGCATAAGCAGAGGAACCTTTGGTACTCTAGCCATCTCAGTCACCTCGCTCTCCTTCAAGAAAGATATCACCTGAGGCTTAGCCTTGACAAAATAGAGGAGAATCATGAAGGTCAATACAGCCTCACCAATACCAATGAAGGCATGTATCACTGTGATAGCAGATAATGCGGCAACACCAAATCCAGGTACAGTGAAAAGTTCAAGACCAAGAACAAAGGCGGCTGAAACCGTTGTCACATAGGATGCTACTGCTGCTGAAATTAGCACGGATTTCTTTTCACTGGTAAGTCGTTTTAGTCCCTTGAAAAGAAGTAGCGCCAATGCCCATCCTACAATGCATGAGAAAACGCCCATATTGAAAAAGTTCAATCCATAAGTAAGTAGACCACCGTCGCCATAGAGAGCCTGTACAAATAGAACCATGCCTATAATCAACATCCCACCCCAAGGACCAAGCATTACAGCCAAAAGAGTGGATCCGACAAGGTGACCGCTTGAGGGGGGGACAGGGAAATTCACAAGTTGTGCGGCGAATATGACAGCAGCTAGCACGCCCATATATGGTACGAGTCTATCGTCAAACTTCTTGTTTATCATTTTTACAGATATAATAAGCATCAAGCCACTGACAATGTATAAAATTGCAAGCAGCCAAATTGGTAGGACTCCATCTGGGACATGCATGTTCTATTGCTCCCTAATTCTACACTAGAACTTTCAAAAGGTTCTTAAATGTGTTACTTCTTGTGAATTCGTGTTACTATCTCTGGTGGTTCGTGTTATGGCTCTGAAAAGATTTGGAGTGTCAATACCTGAAGATCTCCTTGAAGAGTTTGATAAGATAGTCAAGGAGAGAGGATATGTCGGTAGATCGGAAGCAATCCGAGATGCAATGAGAACGTACATCTCGCAAAGTCAGTGGGAGGCTGAAGGTCAGTCATTGATAGCGAGTCTCAACATTGTGTATTCGCACAAACCGCGTTTGATGGAGGCACTTCTCAAGGCTCAGCATCACTCCAAGGCAAATGTCATTTCGACAGTGCATGTCCATGTTTCCCAATCACATTGTCTGGAGGTGATAACACTCACAGGATCAAAGGCATCTATCACAGAGTTTGCAAATAAGATATCAGGAATCTCTGGAATTGAATATGTGCGACTGTTCGCATTCGCACTACCTAAGGATGCAACGATTGTTCATACGCACACACACTGAAAACAACTTAACATAGTACGTCTATGGCAATATCATGATAGTGGCAGTTTCCGACCTTCATCTTGGGGATAAAGCCTCAAACAGATCTGGGTT
>JAEOUM010000185.1 GCA_016839275.1 Candidatus Thorarchaeota archaeon | reverse complement strand
AGAGAGTACAAATCCATCTATTCTGAAGAAGGTACAGATGTTGCATTTGATGATCATCCGGTTTGATATGAATGAAGTAATAGAATTATAAACGAGTGAGATACGTATTCACAAACAAGCCATTTGTCGTCTTTGAAGGATAATATAGTCCAAATGAACACCCTATTGTTTCTATTACCTGACTTAGGGAGGTAATCTTGATGCTAGAAGAATATAAAGCAAGAACTAAGAAGTCTGAAGCACTTTGGAAAAAGGCAAACACGCTGTTCCCTGGCGGCGTGAGTCACAATATTCGGACCTTTGGCATGCCAACATGTGATGCATATCCACCGTACATTAGTCACGGTGACGGAGGCCACATTTGGGACGTGGATGGAAATGAGTACATCGATTGGTGGATGACTCATTATTCCCTCATCCTTGGTCATAATGACCCAGCGGTAAAGAAAGCAATCCGTGATCAGAATGAAATCGGGCACCATTTTGGGGCTCCAAATGAACCCCAAGTTAGATTTGGTGAACAGCTCCAGAAGGCAGTTCCACTGCTTGAGAAGATGCGATTCACTGCAACTGGGAGTGAGTCGACCATGTATGCAGTAAGACTTGCTAGATTGTTCACGGGCAGGAGTCTCATTGGAAAATCATTGGGTGGTTGGCATGGTGGAAACGATGCTCTCACATATCACATCAAGCATCCATTTTCAGATACTCCCTTCTACGATGGTGTGTCATTTGATTATAATGACCGAGAGAGTTTTGATAGGATGTTAAAGAAACACGGTAGGGATCTTGCAGCTATTGTCGTAGAGCCCGTAATAGGTGCGGGGGGCGGGATTCCGCCAGAAGATGGATTCCTTCCTTACATTCGTGAAGAGACTTCATCTCGAGATATCTTACTCATTTTTGACGAAATCATTACAGGTTTTCGCCTCAGGTATGGTACAGCAGGTGACAAGATATTCGGTGCAGAACCAGACCTTCTGACTCTTGGCAAGGCTGCTGCTGGTGGTATGCCTCTCGGTGTATACGGAGGCCGTGAGGATATAATGTCGCTTGCAGAACCAGGTGCGGAGGGTGGCCGATGGGTCGGAGGAGGAACATTCTCAAGTCACCCCTTGACGATGGCTGCAGGTCTAGCTGTCTTGGAGCAATTGAAATCGAGAGATGATGAGTACAAGCGCTTGAATGCTATGGGGGATTCCTTTAGAACAAGATTGAATGATATGCTTCAGGAAATGAATGCTCCACTCATTGGGACAGGTATCGGTTCTATCAACTTTGTGAGTTACCTCAAATTGAAACCGAATCGACCAATTAGGACGCCCGGTCAGTTAGGAGGACTCTTTAGTGCTCGCCAGCAGGACATATTCCAAGGATACCTTATGCAGGAAGGAATATTCGGATACCACGGGCTTGGTGCACTCTGTTTTAAACATTCGAAAGAAGATGTTGAGAAGACACTTCTTGGAATCTCACAGGCCATTGAACGTATGCCTAAGATGGAAAGAAAATCAAAATGATTGAGGGTGAACTGAGAAATTCTATGTAGTATTCCAACACTTCCAATACACTCCTATGCTCATGCTATAAACTCCATACAACGTTTTTGATTTGTCATTACTGGTCAGATCAGACTTCCTTCTGATTCGGAAATATGCTCATCATTTAGAGAGCGGACTGACCTATTGTAATGAACATCCAATGTAATATTTATTACATGTAATGTTGTAATAAGAATTGTGGTGTTGATGTGAGTGTCTTCGTATCCAAATGCTTAGCATCAAAGACCGTTTCCGGAGAGGATAGCTGTGTCAATTGAGGAGGATCTGTTGACAATCATACAGGGATTATTCATTTTGGCAGCCCCGATTCTGATTCATAGAACATTCCTGTTATGGCAAGGCATCTTGGCTGGAGGAGTAGCAAAGACTCAGGCATGGATCGCTTTCTCCACTGACCCCCTGACAGCTCTATCAGCAATAGCCTGTGCAGGTGCGATGGCCTTCTTCTGGGGTCTCTTCCTCCTTTGTAGATGGTCAGAGAGGAGTCATATTCATGGAAGCGATACAGATTGAGCCATTACTATTCCGGTTGGTGATTGCACCTAACTAATGACTATAGATCCCAATCTGTAGAACAGTTACTCCAAGCAATCATCGGCTGTCGGCAGATGTTTCAGTCTGTCGCTTCCACCCTTCAGTCCCAACTTGGAACTAACATACTAGGCGGAAGAACCACTAAACTCTTCTTGAAGGTATGATATGATTAAAACCTCTAGATATTTGGTGGAATAATCAGGGAATGAAGCCGCTTGGTACAATCACAATGTACTATCAGTTTATCGACAAGGAAACAATCTCAGTTATTGATGACATGATGAAGCAGGCAGATAACTACTATGACTTTGTCATTAGACTAGGTAAAAGGGCTTGCCTTGATACCAATCCATCGACTCTTGCATATATTGCGGCAGTCCACGCATGGCGACTATCAGCCAATGATGCAAAAAGGGAGTTGTTTCAGAGATTCGCAGAGAAGGATCCGATTATCAAGTCTTGGTCAGCTGCACAGCATGAACTGGGAATTGATGATTTGTTTGGAAGTATTAGCAAAGCCATTGAAGTGGTTGCGGAGGACTGGTTACGTATTGAACTCCTCTGTCTGAAGACGTGGTATGCAAGATACCATATTAGGAGCGACGAATTATGGTTCGAACCATTGGAGCGGGCTGAAACCATTCTGCAAGAACAATCAGAGATGGAGTGTTTTGCGGCATTGGTTCATACCGTACGAAGTGAAATTAGTTTCATGGATCAGTTCTTGGATCGGGGTTATGATGCCTACAATAAAGGAATCGAGATGGCTAAGAAGTATGATGATCAGTTCCAGATTTACCAGCTCCTTTGGACATATTCAAGTTGGATAAAGACTTACGACGCAAGGAGAGCTCTTGCCCTTCAGGAGGAGGCTTATGCTCTGGCAAAGAGCTTTGGCGCATCACAGAAGATTGCTGAAGCTATGGCAGATATGGGACGCATCTCAGAGTGCCTTGGAGAGTACGATCTTGCCATTCAATGTTATCAAAATAGCCTGAACACCTACGGTAATCCCGGGATGGAACTCTACAGGGAAGTCATAGATTCTCCGACTTTTGGTCTGTCGAGAATCTATTGTGAGCTCGGAGACGGAACAAGTGGTCTGGAATGGATTGACCTTGCATTTGATATTGTGGGTGATTTTGCGTCTGAAATCCCATACCTCCATGCACAACGCGCAGAAGCACTAGTGATATTGAAAAGACATCAGGAAGCAGCTCATCATCTAGAAACCTGTCATAGAGTATCACTCATGTCAGGAGGCGAGGGATATTTAGCCCTCTGCGAACTAGCTACTGGATATCTTGAAATTGCACAGGGAGACCCATTCACGGCAATTGAAACACTGACTCCGGGTTTCCAATTTCTTTCCCAAGGACCTGCAGCTATCTATATCAACCGCTTTCTTATAGCACTCACGCGGGCGGAGATTGCCACAAATCCTGATGGGGCATCCTCTGAAACTTCTGAAAGATGGATGACTGAGCTCGAGAAACATGCGAGGGAGAAAGAATTACCAGGAATATTAATGATGCATGCATTACTGAAGACTGATTACCTACTCTCAAGAGGACTGACCGAGTATGCAATAGAGCTTCTCAGTAACTCTCTCAATAAGGACTACTCTGATACTGCAAAAACACTCTATGATAGAGTTGAAGCCAAGCTGAGATATCTACAAAACCCATAATTTAGTAATAGATCATTCTTCCCTGTCTAGAGCTTTTATGGCAATATCCATGGCAGTCCCTTGAATCTCTTCAAGCTTCGTCACCTGTTCTTTTAGACGGTTGAACGATTCAATTTGAGTAAGAAGCGTCTTCTCCACAATCGCGGCGACTGCATCAGACCTGCTTTTATAGATACCAAGTTTCACAAGATTATCGAGAATCTCAACCATCTCAGAACTAAGTCGAGTCATTACGGAGATGTCCCTCTTTCCCGCGTCTGAAATATCAGCTCTCAGTTTTTGGCGCATCTCATCTCTGAGACCTATTCTTGTGCTATCTTCATCAGCAGCCTTCCTTTTAGCTGGCATAACTATGAACCTCTTGACACATCATTGATTTGTTCAGTATTATCTTACTCATTCAATTGTAGATTCCTTAGATATAAGAATGTAATGATGTAATGATGTGAGCACCCCATACTCCACCAAGACTGCTTTAGTGAATCAATCTCCAATGATCTTCAATAATACTCGCTTTGGTCTGCGACCGTCGAACTCTCCATAGAATATTGCCTCCCAAGGTCCGAGATCAAGTCGTCCATTTGTGATGGCGATGACGACTTCACGACCCATTATCTGCCTCTTATGATGAGCATCCCCATTGTCCTCGCCTGTACGGTTGTGTTTGTAGTGACTTATCGGTTCATGAGGGGCAAGTTCCTCGAGCCAGCGCTTATAGTCCTCATGTAGTCCACCCTCATTGTCGTTGATAAAGACGCTAGCAGTGATATGCATAGCATTGACAAGACAGAGTCCTTCACGTACACCACTCTCTGCAACAGCGCCCTCCACTTCCGGAGTGATAAGTACAAAGTCCATTCGAGCAGGGACATTGAAGGTCAAGTATTTCGTATGACTTTTCATAGCAACACATCAAGAGATGGTTCACTAAAAACGTTGTCAACCTGAAACATATAAGGCTCGGAGAGATAATGTAATCTAAAAAAGTCATACTGAAAGACGTCAATAGAATATTGACCAACAGGACAAGCCACGACTGCTAATCAATTATCAATGAGCATTTGGATTGTAGATCGCCAAGGGCAGAGTTGTGTGATCCCTGATGTAAGTGCTAGTTAGTTCTTGTAGCGAGTGGCTCTTGTGGAGTTGATGAATTGTGGAAGAAATCAAGGGAGAAATAGTATTCAGACATATTGGGAACATACCACAGACTGGAGAAATCAATGGGATGATTGTACTTAAGACAGAGAATGACGAAGATGTGACACTTAGGATTAGTCCAAGCACAAAGTATGAGTCATTAGAGGAAGGAAGTATGGTCACAGTGATGTACGAACCAGATACTGACAATGAGCATTTACTTGCTAAGCAAATAACCCCAGATTCTGGTTAGTACAGTATATTCAATGTAAAAGACGATCTAACAATTCCGTAGCATATTATGCAGCTCATAAAAATAATGAAATGTAGGCCGCCATGTAGATATTATTGTTCTACACCTTAGGAAAAGGTGTGGGACTTGACTGGATTTTGGAAGCATTCTTTGCCTGCCCTATCCACTGTTCTTGAGCTCGCTTGCGTCACCCTTTTTCGAAATAGATGCTTTGAACGGACTTCTCGTCTTCTCCGAACAAACTTATATCAATCATTGTCGTTGAAATGGGTTTATCGAGGGTGATATTGCATGCCAAAAAAGCCTGAGAAACGAACTATGTCAAAAAGCCTGGTCATTCTTGTTTTAATATTGGTCGGGACAAATATTGCTACGGTATCTTACTTCCTCTTCTTGAATCAAAGTATTCCATTAGAGGATGTCCCGCTCAATATAGCAGATATTGTAGGAGAAAACGCTGCAGCATATATTGGGCGGACTCTTACTCTCTCAGGATACTTAATACTCGCTGCAGGAAATCCGCTTCTTGTTTCTATTCCACTGTACTTCATGAATAACTCGCTCAGCTCAAGCAACTGCGTGTTGGTATCAGGGAGTGTTGCAATAGATCTGCAGAGTCTCGTTGGGCAACAGGTTCATGTGAAGGGCGTTGTGGGATGGGCTGATCAACCAACACACCTCCTGGGACTGGGCTATATGAGCCACAAAGCTGTAGATAGTGCCTCAGTGGCAATCTCTGGATGCAACGACACAATTCTAGCGCCCCTAGCCCTCGAGGATTTTATTCCAGTCATCGATCCACTTCCGCAGAAGTATGCAATTCTGTACAGTGGAGGAATAGATTCGCATTGGGGATACTATAGGTATTGGAACGATCTTATCTGGATGTATCTCCTCCTACTTCTTAATGGCTACGACTCTGACAACATATATGTCATCTACAATGATGGTATTGGCGAGACAGAGATAATGCCAGTGGACTATCCTGCCACTCATGACTCTATGGACACAGTCTTTGGCATTCTCAGTTCCGAGATGGGGCCTTCTGACTCTCTGTTCTTCTTATCAACAAATCATGGAGAATATCATGGCATATGCACGTGGGAGGCACTTGATCCGGATCCCTTGAACCAGACTGAGGTTCAGGCTTGGTTTGACTCAATAACATGCAACTATACTGTGATTGTAATGGAGCAGTGCGTTTCAGGAAATTTTGTTTCATATCTGAGTGCATCCAACAGGGTCATCATGACAGCCTGTTCCGTTGATACCTCGTCATTCTCGTGCGATACCGAAGGTCCATGGGATGAATTTGCCTTTCACTTCATGACTGCCATCTTTCAACATCGTATCAATGGGGATAATACTCCAGTGTGGGCAGATATCAACTCTGATGGAAAGATATCAATGGCTGAGGCTTTTGGATATGCTGCTACTATGGACAGTCGCCCTGAGACCCCCCTCTATGATGACAATGGTGACGGTGTTCCCAGTTATCTTGGTAATATCATTGGTACGGATGCTATCTTTGGGAATAGTATTTTCCTGTGAAAAGACGTACTTCTAGTGGGATGACTAGTCTACTCACCTAACTCTTGAGCAAACCGTTGACCGAACTCACGAGCCCTCGCAGGTTCAGCAGCATTCAGAGGACCCTCATATCCATCCACTAATGACGTCAAATCCTCAGAGAAGAACTTTGCACCCTTTGCTTTCTTCATAAGTAAGTCCCTGATTTGCCCAGCAGCTCTGCCCTTATGTCCAGGAGCCTGATAGGTATCAAAGGCAGCGACTAATTTTCCATCAAGTCCCATCTTCGCAGCCTTTTTCACGGCACCCTTTATACCGCTGGTTGCCCTGAATGCATGAATTGGTGCACCAAAGAGAGCTGCATCAAAGTTCGAGAGATCTTGGTCACCAACTATCTTGATGTTGATAACACTGGCCTCAGCAGTACCGGTTGCTTGAATCCCGGCACCTATCTCTCTGGCAAGCTGTTCAGTGTTGCCAAATTTTGAGTCAAATACTATTAGAACACGCTTCATAATCGTGACCACACAGGTTGATAGTCATTAATTACTTTGGGCGGTATTAAGATTTGGCTTGAGTATGAACCTTTCCTGTTGTGAAATTAGGAAATACAAGATTTCAGCCCGATGTAGAGATGCACCTTCAGATAATCCATCATGTGTGAAATGCACGTTAATGCCTGAAAGGACATCACTTCAGAGGGACTTGCAGAGTTGTGCAAGTGAGATGAACAAACAGAAGATGGATACTAACAACGCAAGGAGGGCATTTACAAGCGGGTACACATATACAAGGTCTAGTATCATCGCCTGAAGATTGAAGAACATATAGCATGCTAGTAACGATCCAATCAAACAAAGCAGTGCTCCTGTCTTCCTTACATTTCTCGGTGAAACAAAAACAAATGTTACTCCGCCTACGAGTAAGAGTGGACCGCACATGGATGCTAGTTCTCCAAAGATGTTTGGCCGCATTAAAAACTCAGCCAAAATCCAAATCCCAAATGTAATGAAGAGGATTGTGTAGAAGATGTCCTTTGGACTTCTAGTGATGATAAACTTCTTATCATCGGTTTCCGAGCTTTCACTCGTTTTGCTTTCACTGCCTACTGATGATATATTTCCGAACCGAATCGTGTCTTCAATCATTTTTCGCACCTTTCATCAAATTGACCACTATTGGTGACAAGATTGAATCTCTCGGCTAGGGAAGAAAAGCAAAAGATTTCCTATTGTGGATTTTGTTATCGCGCACACTCCCTTCAGAGATCTTTTCCTTTGTTTTTCACTACGCAATCGATACATAGTGATTTTCTACACCAAGAGCAACTGGTGACTGAATCTTTATCAGTATGTACATGACACTTTTCCACCTCAATATTGTTCATCAAAAATCACCTGATTATCGCGGCTTTGCTTTCAGGAAAATGATAATCAGTATTATTACTCCAATCACGCCACTAACCAAAAGAGTCACTAGTGTTGGATCGAATTCGTATGGAGCTGTATTGGTGTAGGTTGTTGTAGTAGTCGCACTTTCTTCGATGACAGTGACAAGAACGGAATTTGAAGTAACTTCTCCGAAAATATCAGTCACGATAGTCGTGTAGATGTACATTCCTACTTGAAGTCCATCTAATTGAACAACGATTGGTGTAGCCGATACATCGCCCTCTCGAATGATGGATTCATTTTTCAAGACCACAAATGTTGCATTATAGAGCGCCTGGACAATCCATTCGAGAGAGTTTCCTGTACTCCCAACTTCAAACGTGATACTACTTGGAGTACTAATCGTGGGTGGACTAGTCGCTGTTAAAACAGCAGGATAATGATCAACACTCCCAGCTGGTCCAGACACAGCATAGAAGCCAACTCCATCATAATCTGACCAATAATTACCTATACTGATTCCATCGTCGAAATGGTTGCCTGCTCCATTATCTATTGCGGAATCGTCGGCCCAACCAAGTCGATTCCCGAAAATGTAGTTGTTGGAACTACTACCTCCCAAAATGAGGTTCGTCAAATCGTTGTAAGCGAGTATGCATCTAGTTATTGTATTATTACTTAGTCCTATGCCTAAACCACGCACACAACCATGAACAATAGTATCCTCGGTTGAGCAATTATTAGATTCGAACAGTGATAGTCCATATTGGAATCCTCCCTTAATGATACAACTCTTGATTCTGCAAAGGTAACTGTAACTTAATCTGATGCCATAACCTTCATTCCCGGTGATGGTGAAATTACGCACTTCGCAGTCATTACTATATTCTATCTGAATACCGTGGAAGGCACATGAAAAATCACCATTGTAGATATCCACCTTCGAAGAGTTCACGAGAATAATGGCTCCAAAGTCTGATCCTAAGATTGATGTATCAGATAAATTCGCGAAATAACCAAGGGGTTTTCCATTTACTGTATTATTTGAAATTGAATGAATTGATTGAGTTAAACTACCTGTGATGAGCAACCCATCATCGATGAAGATATTGTTATGAATCTCGCAATTCGAACACAATGCCAGATTGAACGAAAGGCCTCCGTTAGATCTAAACACTGAAGCATTGACAGTGCATTGTTGCACTCCATTCAAGTATAATCCATGACCATAATTGAATGAAATGTTTGAATTGAGAAGTGCACATTCAGAATAGCCATCAATAAAAATACCTCCCGCCTCAACATAAACTGGCTTTAATTTTCCATTCCATTCAATAATGCAATCAATAATTCTACAACCAATACACTCCTTGAATTTGATGCCTGTTAGAGCGCAATCACTGATTGAGCTTCCAATAATTGAGCAATTCTCACAATTTGTGAATACTATCCCTCTTGTT
>JAEOUM010000184.1 GCA_016839275.1 Candidatus Thorarchaeota archaeon | reverse complement strand
TGGAATTGTTATTGTTGGTGTTCCCACACTCATTACAATCATTGGAATGGATGCTATGAGTGGAAGAACTACCTTTGTTCTATTCTTGAAATCTAAATTATCATCCAGAAGTCCTATCATCCCTGCTATGAGAATTGACACTAAAGCTGCGAATAATCCGACCATCTCAATTTCAAGATGTTGAAAGGTCGTGAGCCCTACGATGACGAGTAAGGCAAAGACGATTGCAAAGAGAATGACATATCCTCCGCCCTTTGGTATTTCGGGTTTTTCGGGCTTGTGAACATCTATTCCCGTAACTCCCTTTTCTCGAAGCACTCGAATTGCACTGGGTGTGAATATTACGACGACAAGAAAAGATACCAGAATAGCTATAAGAATCTCCAGCAATTTGACCGACCTTTTCGAATCAAGGCATATCGACTTGGTTTTGACCTTTTCGGACTAGAGTAATATCGTGCATGCTTTCAACATCCGAAATCTATTTTAACGAACCCGAAGCTCGAGCGCACCATCCATGGCCCAGTGGACACCACGAACATGGAATTTCCCAATTATGCACGGTGATTCGTATTGAGACTACTGAATAGAAAGATAGGGACTCTCGTACTGCTTGCTTTCCTGATATCAAGCTGCATTTTATCAATGAGCCCCATCTCACACACATTAGAAAACGAAGAAGTGGCTCAGAGAATAGACAACGGGTCTACTCTGGCAATGTCTTCAATGAACGTCTCGATCCCGTATGTTGACAATCATTATGGCTCAGCAGACGGAATAATAGACCCTACGGAATATGCCTATAGTTATACGGATCCTGTGACCGGGATTAAATCCTATTTCGAACATAATGGCACCTTACTCTATATCGGTGTTGAGGCACATACAACTGGATGGATTGGTTTTGCTTGGCAGAACTACACCTCAAGTTTCACGACAGCTGGCTTAAACAATAGTGATGTCATCGTTGGTTATGCTCCCGGTACAACACTTACTGACATGTGGCGAGTGAGGGGTACTGATGCAGTGACAGTCCATTACGTGTTGAGTCTTCGAAATGGATCCACAATACAAGAGAACAATTACCCTGATATCACATCGACTGAGCCTGTTCAAAGCCTATCCGCTCTCCAGATGTACAAAGATGCTATCATTGGAATGCGAATCGGGGAGATACGCCATTTTGTGATACCAGCTCTTAGAGCATACAACACCGTGGGTCATGAGCTCTATGGTCAGGACCTCATCTATTCCATCACTCTGGAACGTATCTATAGATCTGGAGTTTCTAGGACAGTCAACCCTGCTGATACGAGTCAGATTGTGTACAGTGATGAGCATGGGACAAGTACATTCCAACATCTACCTGACTCAGATCAATCCCAGATTCTTTCTGCTGATGGATCTGATAATGGTACGATAACTCAACTTGAATATGTCATTAGAATGAACAGCACAGATGTTAATGACATTCCATTGTTCAACAGTACAAGTGTGAAGTTCCCATTTGTCTTCATGTTCGGTTTCAGTGAAGAACTCAATGGACTTCCTGTACAGCATACCTACTGGACAGAGCCGGTAATGATTGAGGTAGCGCCTAACAAGCCTCCTACGATGATAGTATTGAGTCCTGAAGAAGGTGCAGTTATCGAGTGGGTAGCTTCACTAAAGCTTAACGCAACCAATGACTTCATCATTCATGCATCCTATCGGATAGATAACAAATCATGGATTGATATATCATATAACTTCAAGACATTGTTATGGGAGGCTTCTGTTGACTTCTCTATCTACGATGAGGGCGCGCACGTCCTTACATTCAATGCTACCGACCTATCAAATGCGACAGGCTTAGCCTATGTGAATTTTGAGATTGACAGGCCCTTCTTCCCACTTCTAGGAATGCGTATGGATGCAACTCGTTCACTCCTGATCACACCAAACTTTGGTACTCGAGCCGAGGACACCTTTGTCATATCGAATAATGGTTCTGTGCCAATAAACGCAATCGATATCTATCTTCCAGAGAGATACGAGTCCAATCTTTTGGAATTCGCAGCTAGTGATTCATCTGGTAAAGAGATCCACTTTATCAGGTTGGCTAATGCAAATGGAATGATACGATGGAGACTGCATTTTTCGGATGCGATTCGTTTCCAAGAATCAATCACAATCAAAACCATCATCTACATGCATAGTCTGTTCTATTTGACAAGTGCAGCGGACTTCGAATATGAACTTGAGTTCATACGCTACCCAATTGTCCCCTATGTAATCAATAATGCAGTATTCTCCCTCAACTTTGAGGGTGGCGGTTCACTTGTTCCAAATGAAGAAATACCCAATTTGCAGGAGCAAAACGTCGAGCCCCTGACCGAAAGTGTGTTCAATGTTGCTCTCCGATTATTCACCGAGAACATAATCTCACGCCGTGAAACAAGAATCATAGTGGATGCATGGGGTTGGCTTACATATGAGGAAACCATCTCCCTAGAGAACACAGGCGGAAGTTCTCTTGCTACACTACCTCTGATTCTCCCAGCATATTCTGCCAATATCAGAGTCTATGATGAGGTTGGAGCATTAGCCTTTTCACAGACACAGGCTGCGATTACTACTGGCGATTTCAATGAAACAAGAGCTCTTCAAATCAGTCTTGCTGCTGATAGATTTGGTGATAATGGGTTTGAACCTACTTTCAAATACGCATTCAAGGTCTCCTATGTTGTTCAGGCGAGTGCTTACCAGAGTGCAGCTCCTGGTGGGGTCCTGTTAGAAGTACCCCTGGCCTTATTGGGTGATATTCTGGTTTTCACTCACGATATTGACATTGTCTTCCCAGTTTCGGTATTGGCTACTGATGCAACTGAAGGTTTTATGAGGCACTACGGTGTATTCGATACAACCTATAGCTACGTCTTTCATAATCAGACACAGAGGAACCCTGCAATACTCTCTGTGGTCTACCAGGCCACACTCGGAGCTGCAGCAAGACCTGCCCTCTTTTCATTGATAGTCGGATTTATCGCTGTCATCTATGTATTATACAGAAAGGTGGAACTGCCAGAAGAAGTTCTTGGAGCACACATCGATGAGGAAGACTATGACGACTCCTCCAGGCTCAAACAAGTAGGAGCGCCTCCTGAGCTACTTTCAGACTTCGCCAACCTTTACTCTAGGAAGACCTCTCTTAATATCGACTTGGAAAAACTTGATGCATCCAGACGAAGAGGTAAGGTCAAGAAGCGAGAGTACATGATGCGTGAAGGTGATCTGAAGAAACAGATTGAGGAAATTGACTCAAAGTTACCCTCTGTGAAGGAGGAACTTGCACGTCATGGTCCAAAGTACAGAGACCTAATCGCTCAACTAGAGCTTCAGGATGAAAGAATCGAAGGTGCGAAGGCAGGTCTTCGTCAGCTACTTCTCAGAAAGAAGAAGCAGAGAATTAGTCGTGTGGCTTTTGAGAAGTCCCGACAGGACTACTTGAAGACAATCCAGAAGGCCACTGGTGCAACTGATAGGATTCTTCTAACAATACAGGAAGAAGCTGGAGAAGTCTAGATAGACATCCTGTCTATCTAGTTTCTCCTTTTCTTTCATCTCAGAGCATATAATGTCCCCTTCGCAAGTCTTATCAAAACAGAACGTTTTCCAATCTGTCCCTAAAGAGTGGTTTCAATGAACAAGAGTGAATCTGTTGACCGCCAGACAATCAAAGCAAGAGAGCTTCTCCAAGACGAGTCTTTGGCTCTTGAGATGTATCAATATTTGACAGGCTCGCCGAAAGTGCAGTCATATCTACGCAGTGCAAACCGTATGGCTGTGTCTAGATTAGGTTATACAGACCATGGACCGGTCCATGCTGAAGTAGCTACATGGAACGCTCTCAAAGTGTTTGATATCCTTGAGGGAACGTTCAAACCGAATGTTGTTGCAGAGGGTATAGGTGATATTGATGACGCACGACTTATTGTATTGGCATCGACTTATCTCCATGACATTGGAATGGTAGTTCACCGAAACGAACACAATCAGGCGGCTGTTCAACTTGCAAGCCCGATTCTTGAGTCAAAATTAAACGACCTCTATGGCGACCCTGGAAAGGCAACTGACATTCTCTCCTTCATCTTTCACGGAATCTATGCTCATGATGACGACACTCAGTGTCTAACCCTTGAAGCTGGAATCACGAAAATTGGAGATGGATGTGATTTAACAAAAGGGCGCACGATAGTTCCTTATCAACAGGGCAAGGTAGATATCCATTCAGTCAGTGCCATGGCAATCAATGGTGTTTTTCTCTCTCATGGTGACACCAAACCCTTGCAGATTACTGTAGCAATGGACAATCCTGCTGGGGTCTTTCAAGTTCAAGCAGTCCTTGAGAAGAAACTCTCTACATCTGGTCTTAAGGACTATATCGACATTGATATTGAAGTTAACGGAGACCGTCTTGTACTATCTCATGTAAAGCGACTCTTCCGAGTCGAGATGGAACGACATGAGGAATCTTTGAGTATTGCAGAAAAGGAGTAATGAGCCTCCAGACTGCACTATGTTCTCCTGCTAGGCTTGTTTCTATCTTACTACAATGATTAGAGCGAGATAGACCTGCCCAGAGAAGAGCAATCTAAGGAAGTGGTAGCCCCGGGAGGATTTGAACCTCCGTCAGCGAGGCCAAAACCCGCTATGCTGGACCGCTACACCACGGGGCTATTATTAGGTAAGCCCAAAAGGTATTCCACTCTTCAAGATGTCGGTTGGGATGTTCTCCTTCCACCGCTCTAGAAAGGCTGTTTCCTCTATCCGCTGCTTACCATCCATCCGTAAATCGTCTGGGAGCATGCACGCTATGCCATCGATGACCGGATACCAACGACCACACTTTGGACATCTGATTAGAGCCTCATCGATTTCTTCAACCTCTCCTTCCTCAGTTTCCAGTGTGTGTGACTTGTACACTTCTAGATTGAGCTCATTTCTACAGTCACTCACTGGACAGGCAAGGATGTCCATGAGCCAGCGCTTCATTATAATGTCACTCCTGTGATACGCCTCGATTCGTGTATTATCGTAAAAAACATTCTGGCAGTAGCTCTTTGAATTTTCCTTACCCAAAAGCTATTTGGGTAAGAAGACTTGCCAGCAGACCAAGGGCTCATCCGGAGAAGAGCGCAATGGAATACAAACATCCATGGATACCAGTCACAAAGGCTACTGAAGAAGAAATGCTTGCTTCTATTGGTAAAAAGAGTCTAGAAGATTTGTTCTGTAATATCCCAGAAAAGTTCAGAGTGAAGCATGACCTTGATCTTCCCGAGTCTCATACTGAATTCGAAGTTATACAAAAGATACAAGAGCTCGCTGGCAAGAATGTGTCTGCTTCTAATGGCAAGATCTTTCTTGGTTCTGGAGTTGGCATGCATTATATCCCTGCCATAGTACCAGCATTGGCCGGGAGGTCAGAATTTGTTACTTCGTACACTAGTTATCAGGCTGAAATAAGTCAGGGTATGCTCCAGACATTGTTTGAATACCAAAGTCTGTTAGCTGAAATTCTTCAGATAGATATTGTAAACTCATCAATGTACGACATGGCGACAGCTGTTGCAGAAGCAGCTCGGATGACAACTCGAGTGAACAAGAACCGTTCTACATTCCTAGTACCTGGCACAATAAATCCAGAACATTACAAGGTTATTCATACTTATACAGAACCAGCTGGTATTGAAGTCATCAAGGTAGACTTCGACAAAGATACCGGTCTCATGCTCCTCTCAGATTTAGAAACTAAGATAGATGACAAGGTTGCAGGTGTCTATATTGAGAATCCAAGTTATCTAGGTTTCATTGAAACGCAGGTAGATGAAATTGCTAAACTAGTGCATGAGAAGGGTGCCTTGCTTGTTGCAGGGGTTGAAGTTCTCTCTCTTGGAGTTCTGCGTCCTCCTGGTGAATATGACGTTGACATTGTTGTTGCAGAGGGACAACATCTTGGTTCTCCTATGAGCTTTGGTGGTCCGTTACTTGGTATCTTTGGATGCAAAAATGATCGTAAACTGATTTACCAAATGCCTGGTCGACTTGTAGGCATGACCCGAACCGAGGAGGAACCCTACGAGAATGGTTACGTTCTGACACTCAGCCCACGAGAACAGCACATTCGCAGAGAGAAAGCAACTAGTAATATTTGCTCAAATCAGGCACTTGCTGCAGTCACCGCCGCAGTCTATATGTCGCTCCTCGGTCCAACCGGATTAAGAACTCTCGGAGAAACTATTGCATTAAAATCAAATTATGCTGCAAATCGACTTAACGGTATCCGGGGAGTGAAAAGTCCTGCAATTGGTGAGTTCATTTGGAAGGAGTTTGTTGTGCAATTTGAGAATGGTGTCACAGCAAAGCAAGTTCATGACGGTCTTCTAAGACAGGGAATTCAGGGTGGAAAAATACTGACTGATGAATTTCCAGAGATGGGTGAGTCGATGTTGTTCTGTGTGTCAGAGATACATGGCCAGAGTACCATAGACATGCTTGTCAAAGCGGTCGATGAGATTCTTACAATGGGAGGTGTTCAGAAATGAGTGGACAACACCCAATTGATTCTAGGATTCGACAAGCAAAATGGATTGAGCCTCTTCTTTTTGAGCGGTCCAACCCTGGAGTTATCGCTCATAAATTTCCTTTGGCAGAGGCTGGGATACGCAAGATCGAAGATGCAGAGAAAGCGCTACCAAAAACAATGAGGAGAAAAACGCCTCCAAAGATTCCTGAGGTTTCTGAGCCTGCAGTTGTAAGACACTTCACAAGACTATCTCAGATGAATTACGCAGTCAGTCTCGGCACGTATCCTCTAGGAAGTTGTACCATGAAATACAATCCTGAACAGAACAACTGGGCCGCCTCCCAGCTCGGTTTTTCATGGCTACATCCACTACAGGATGTTTCCACAGCTCAGGGTGCTCTTGAGTTGATGTGGGATCTTGAACAATGGCTAGGAGAGATTACTGGCATGGATGCAGTCACACTCCAACCTGCAGCAGGAGCTCAAGGCGAGTGGACTGGGGTGATGATGATGCGTGAGTATCATCGATGCATAACTCAGGAATGTGAACAAAGGAATGAAATGCTGATACCTGATGCTGCACATGGAACGAACCCTGCCTCAGCTGCTATGGCTGGTTACAATGTGGTTGTAATCCCTTCCAGTAAAGAAGGACTTGTCAATATTGAAGCTCTGAAGGAGGTGGCAGGGTCCAAAACTGCTGGCCTGATGCTTACGAATCCCAATACAATTGGTGTTTTTGAGAAGGATATTGGCGAGATTGCCGGCATCGTTCATGACGCTGGTGGTCTTGTATATTATGATGGAGCAAACTTCAATGCAATTATGCACAAAGTTCGTCCCGGTGATATGGGTTTTGATGTTGTGCATCTCAATCTTCACAAGACGTTCTCAACGCCTCACGGGGGCGGAGGTCCTGGAGCAGGCCCAGTGGGTGTGAAGGAAACTCTTGCTGAATTCTTACCGGTCCCTCGTATCGTCAAAACAGAGGACGGCTCCTTTGATTTAGACTATAATAGACCTAGATCAATTGGTAAGGTCAAATCTTTCTACGGAAACTTCGGCGTGCTGGTCAGGGCTTACGCCTACATCTACTCACTTGGCAGAGAGGGTCTCAAAAGAGCCTCCGAGGTGGCGGTACTCAACGCGAATTATATCGCCCATCATGTAAGAAAGATACAAGGCTTTACACTACCATTCTCTCAGGACGCTCCACGTATGCATGAATGTGTCATCTCTGCAGAGGAGCTGAAAGAAACGACTGGGGTGACTGCAATGAATGTTGCAAAACGTCTCTTGGATTTTGGAGTGCATGCTCCTACCGTGTATTTTCCACTCATTGTTCCAGAAGCGTTAATGATTGAACCAACAGAAACAGAATCGAAACAGGAGCTCGATTACTTTATTGAAGCACTTCGACAGATCTCCAAGGAGGCACATGAGGATGCAGAGAAGGTCAAGAGTGCACCTCATTCAACGTCGGTACGACGCTTAGACGAATACAGATCAGCCCATCCGAAAACCCTCACTCTCTCATACAAGATGCATCAGCAGAGACTTGCTGCTGGCGACAACGAGTAGTATTTCCATAAACCGAAAGGATTAGAGGTCAGTAAATGTATGGTAGTGTGATGATTCTCGAAAGAAAGGCAGGTCGTCATTCTATCTTCCTTGAGGCTAAGGATGTTGGCAAAGACCTGCTAGTCACTATATATGGTGGGGATGAACACCATCTCGGTGGGGTTTCTGTGGCTTTTGAGACCAGAAGCCATTACAGAGATGCTTCGACAGTGAGTGTGAGCACACTCACGTTTCCCGGTCACAAAGATTACATTGTAGCCAACTCAGCATCTGAGCAAATCTGCAAGGCTCTCCAGAAATCAGTTGTTGTAACGACAGGAATCCACTATAATAATGCCACTAAAAGTGACTTAGATAATATCCTCAAGGCTGTCGATTGGCTTGTAAAAGAACTGATTGAGCACTATCAAAAGGCTGAATAGTAAACCCTGAAAGGCGTCACTGTGATTACAATTGCTTGTTAGATTCAAGTCTTTTGGGCCAATACGTCGGATTCTCGGGCAACAAATGATTGAGCTAGATATACCTGAGAATTCTACTGTACTACAAGTCATAGAACAAGTGGTTGAACTGGGTGGGAGTCCTCTAAGAGACTTGGTGATAGAGAATGGGAAAATTGATGGCAACTTGATTATCATGCTCAACAAGAGAGATATATCCACTCTTGGGGGAGTAGATATCATCGTTAAAGCAGGCGATGAATTAGCCCTTCTTCCTCATGTTCAAGGGGGCTGAGTCGTAGTTAATGTCTATCCATTTCTACTTGGAAACATTCGGCTGCTCCCTTAATTCTGCTGATTCTGATATCATAAAAGGCAGATTGCGAGAGATTGATGCTCAACCTGTTGGAAGTATTGAACAGGCAGAACTCATCATATTGAACACATGCGGCGTAAAAGAGCCTACCGAGGATCGTATTATCAGTAGGTTGGAAGAACTGAGTGGGAGTACCAAGCCTGTTATTGTGACCGGATGCCTTCCAAAAATCTCTCTGTCACGCATTAAACAATCAATTCCAAACTTTGCTGCTATACTCGGGCCTCAAGCAATCGAATCTATGACTGAGATTGTGCCCGAGATACTAGCGGGTGTGAGAGGAATCATCCATCTGGAATCCACTGATATGTCCAAATTAAAATGGCTCGAGGCTCCGGCTAACAGTGTAATCTGCACGATACCCATATGTGAGGGTTGTCTGGGCAATTGTGCATACTGTGCAGTCAAGTTTGCCAGAGGGCAGGTAAAAAGCCACTCTGAGAAAGAAATCTGTCAGGTTATTGCAAAGTGTACAAGGGCCGGGTACCGAGAGATTCGCGTCACTTCACAGGATTTGGGGGCATATGGCGCTGACATCAGTAGTAATCTTATCGCTTTGATGAAAAAAGTTGACGAGATAGATGGCCACCATAAATTCAGACTTGGTATGTTCAATCCAAATTTAGTTGCAGAGTCTATCGACCAGCTTCTTCATGTAATGAAATCTGATCATTTCTTCAAGTTCTTTCATATCCCCTTACAATCTGGTAGCGATTCGGTTCTAAGGGCTATGGGTCGATTATATACAGTTAGGAATTGGGAGGACATCGTTGCAACCATAAGGGAGAACTTCAGTAACGCTACGATAGCGACGGATATTATAGTTGGATTTCCTGGAGAAACCAAGGATGACTTTAATCTCACACTGGATGTGATTCGAAGAACTCAGCCTAATATTGTTAACATATCCAAATATGGTGACCGCCCTGACACGCTAGCATCTATGTCTAAGAACAAGGTGGACACATCAATAAAGAAACAAAGAAGTCGGCAGCTTACAACGCTAGTTGACAGAATTTTGCTAGAGGACAATAAATCCTGGATTGGTTGGTCCGGTTCAGCTATTGTGACCGAGAGGGGATCACGCAGTGGCTTTCTCTGTCGGAACTCCTCGTACAAGGGCATCATAGTTCATGACGAGCTAAAACTCGGCTCTAAAGTCAATGTACAAGTGGTGGAAGCAGCCCGAACTCATCTTCTTGGTGAGATTATTTCCTCGGCTTGACATCTATATTGACTACTTTGCCCGTCTTAGTGCTCTCTCTTGCAGCCTCGACTATCTCAAGTGCAGAGAGCGCATCATCAATGTTCACTCTAGGTGTTCTTCCACTCTTCACACAGGCGACGAAGTCATTTAGTGCCTCTCTTACAGGCTCTCCATAGACCTTAATTGTAGCTCCTCTCTCAGGGAGTTTAATTGTATCACTTGCTGCCATAGGTGCCTGGTCAAGGTTTTGTATCTTTATAATCTGTCCAAACAAATCAAGAACTAATGATCCCTTGGTTCCTGAAACATCCATGTACCTTCTTCTGCCTGTATATTGTCGTGATAAATGAAAGATATGTTGCGCACCCGTTTCAAAATCGACCATTACATTACCACTATTATAGATTCCACTCTCTTTGTGACTTCGAGCATACAGACTTGCAGGTCCTTGGCTAATTCGAGCCATGATATCAAAGTCATGTACTCCAATGTCTTCATATACGTCTCCAAGAGAAGCGATCCTTGAAGGCTCGACAAACCCACGGCGATCGTGAATCACAGTACGCGGAGTGCCAATAGCATCAGTCTGGATGAGGGATAAGGCCTTGGTCACAATCGGATTGTAGATTTCTGAGTGTGACACCAACGTGACTATTCCCTTCCTCTTGACTACCTCAGCTACACGCTTTCCATCTTCAAGAGTGCTAGCTAGCGGTTTTTCAATGAGTAACCCACGAATGTCGTCATACTTGGATGCAATCTGGTCCGCAATTGCTGCATGGGATGAAGTAGGCGTAGAGATGATCAGTGCAATTGGCTGAACGTTCTCAATCAGCTCCTCAAAGGTCTCATAGGCTGGCACATCATACGTTTTGGCAACATTCATGGCTGTTTCCAAATCCGTGTCTGCAATACCTGCCAAGACACCCATATCGTTGAGAATACGAGCATGGATACGTCCCATGTTTCCTGCGCCTATGATACCAATCTTCAAGGATGTCGTTTTAATTCACTCCTGTCTGGTCGTGTATGTCCGCGTGCATCTCCTGCTTTATACGTTACCATGTTTCCACGTATACCATCTGATTACGAATAATATCAGACAGTGTGCATTCAGAGGCTGAAAATCGCCGCTTATTTGCATCATGACCTTATATCTCAAACATCATACCTATTCTCGTACCAAAGTACTACACCCCCACGATGGGAATCCCCAAAGAATTGTGGATTCCTTGACACTCAGATGACAACCCCTCCCTCGGACCCACCCGTGGACGCAGCATTG
Organism: Candidatus Thorarchaeota archaeon; assembly: GCA_016839275.1. GTDB lineage: Archaea > Asgardarchaeota > Thorarchaeia > Thorarchaeales > Thorarchaeaceae > SMTZ1-45. The sequence goes on along the minus strand of JAEOUM010000184.1, from coordinate 3,214 downwards.
ACTTGCCTCTATCCTGCTGTGGGTGGGTCCTGTAAAAATAATCACGTTTATTGTCAGAGCTTGAGTAATTGCAATATTAAAATACAGACTCATCAATGTATGACTGCTGTGATTATATGAATAAGAACCAGAAACCCATGGTTGTTTTTGACTTGTACGGACCATACATGGTTGTCGGTGCACCAAAATGTGTCAACTCAAAGGGCAAGGAGATAGATATGGGGCCTGTAACCGCTCTTTGTAGATGCGGGCATTCGAAAGACAAACCTTACTGCGATGGTTCACATTCCAAAGTCGATTTCTCAGGGGTGAAAAATCCAGACCGACGTGAGGATAAAGTTGTTGAATTTAAAGGAAAGGATTTGACCATTCTTGACAACCGAGGTGTATGTTCAGCAGATGGCGTATGCATAAGGGAGAGTCCTGAGGTATTTCAAAAGGACAAGAAGCCTATGTGGATCTTTCCTGATAATGGAAACATGCGAAAGACTATCGAAACCATTGAAAAATGTCCTTCAGGTGCACTCAGCTACAAGATTGGCACCCAACGAATTCAGGACTTGAATCGTCAACCTGCAATTAAAATTGCTAAGAATGGGCCTCTTGAGTTCGTGGGTTGGATTGAGCTAATCGATGACCAAGAGTCGTGCCCCGAGTCCAAGGAGCATTATACCCTCTGCCGTTGTGGAGGGTCGAAGAACAAACCATTCTGTGACAATTCGCACAAGAAGATTGATTTCAAGGATGAGAAGAATTAAAATCACTACAGAAGGCGAAGTGTGTTCCGCCTCAAAGAAATCCTGGAGTGTTGAGAAAACAGGCCACTGTGCACAAGTTCTTAAGGAACGATTCTGAGATTCCTAGTGCAGGTACACGAGAAGCGAGAAGCGTTTCTATCACAGGAATTGTCGAGAGTTATTTTTTCAAGCATCGTAAATTTCACAGAAGGACACACTAGTTTTGACGACTTGCATATCGCATTTAGCGAGTGAATAATAATGGGTTATGAAGAACGTGAGCCAATTGAGGCTACTGTGGCAGAACTAAAGCCACGAATGAAGAATGTCACCATATCTTTCAAGGTGATCAGCATGGGCGAAGAGCGCGAGATTGAGTCCCGCAGTGATGGGACATCTCACCGTGTCTGTGACATCACTGTTGGTGATACAAGCGGAACTGTACAAGTTCCACTCTGGGATGAGGCTATTGATAACATTACAGAAGGTACTAGTTACAATCTTACAAATGGTTACACTGGTCTCTTTCGAGGAAACTTACGATTGAATGTCGGTAGGTACGGCAAACTCGAGCAGGCTGAAGAAGCCATCGAGGAAGTCAACATGGATATCGATATGTCCGCTGAAGAGCATGAAGACGATAGACCACGTAGGAGCTACGGTGGTGGCGGTCGAAGTGGCGGCAGCGGTGGCTACGGTGGAGACCGACGCGGCGGCGGTGGTGGCTATAGTGGCCGAAGCAGCAGTGGCGGTGGCTACGGTGGAGACCGACGCGGCAGCAGTGGTGGCTATGGTGGTCGTGACCGTAGAAGCAGTGGTGGCGGCTACGGTGGCGGCGACAGTCGTCGCAGATACTAGATTCCAAACTTGTACACTATCTAAAACAGCAATAGCTGTTTGATTGTGGGCAATCAAATTTGATTGCTCACAAATTTCTCTTTTTATATTCTTAATTTCCAGAACAAATCTTGTCATTCTCTTTTAGCCTCTTTTTGAAGAGAAGCTAAAGCGGAAAAGAAGATGCTGCGGAGGGCGAGATTTGAAATGCGTAACGATTTTTTTCATTCTGATATTATTGACACCTTATTCACAAATCCACAATACAAACACTTCATTTGGAAATTACCATTTGTTACTTCTAAAGGAGCGCCACACTTTTCACAATAAAGAAAACTAGTCTTAAACACCTTATCAAAGCGTCTTGAGTTTCGAGGTGTATTTCGACGTGCCTTTCGAATTGCTAGTTCCTTTCTTATACTTACTATGAGGGGACCTAGTGCACAAAGAGTGAATGTAGCAACAACAAACAGTATGATGGATATAATATCCACAGAAGACCAAGTAAACTCTGGAGAGGCAAGAAGCATAATCCAAAGAACTGGAAATATCACAATACAGCACCAGTTATCATCATCAGCAGCAAGCGCACAAGTAGTGGAACAATATATGCCACCTCCTTCATCGCCACTTATCCAGTGTTTACTTTCGGTAGTTCCACACCATTGACACCTCATTACGCTTCTGCTATCAACTGCGATGTAGTTCTTCTTCTTCCCCATCTTAGCCTCAAGTTGTCTTTTTCTTGGAATCTGATAAAACTAGTGTTCCTATTAATCCGAAAATAAAGGAGATGGTGCGGAGGGCGAGATTTGAACTCGCGATTCGGACGCTGAGTGGCAATCGCTCAACGAACTCCTACGAGACTAGGCCCTCAACCTAGCGCCTTTAACCAGGCTGGGCAACCTCCGCAAGTGTAAGAGTTCAACTCATGAGGGTAATTTTCAATCCTCTTTGTTGTGGTGATAAGGATTTCTGTTGAATGCCTAATCTGAGATAGATATCCACAGTTCAGGTCAATCAGTCCCAAAAGGAGATTATTCTTTGGAACAGAATGAGTCACAGAAGAGTGACAGTCCACTCCGTTCTCGTAGATTCAACTACTCTAATTATCGAGTAGTACCAGCCAGCCACTCAAAGAAGCTCGACTTCGCCTTGTTCTGGCTTTCTTTCTTGTTTTTCTTATCGTTCATTTTATATTTTCACCTTGTAACTATCGAGTTTCGCGAGAATGTGTATAAAGATGATTAAACCTGCACAGGCTCCAAAACCACAATTTATGGTCATTTCCAGGCTTTTCCAGTGGCATTCCTTTTTTCACTCAAAAAGAAAAAATAATGGAGCCCCGGGCGGGATTTGAATTCGCGTTCTGATTCGAAATGAACCAAAAACCCGCGACATTCTGCTTACGAAGCAGACGCTATAGCCGCTAAGCCACCGAGGCTTGACTGCGCGATGAGCCCGCGAATCTCTAATAAAAGTATGTGATTTAGGAAGATGTCAATGGTAAATAATTGTACATCTTTATAATTCTATGAAGGAGTATCATCGAACATTATTGTAAAGACTTCTCTATCCTCCATCAAAGCATAGTGTGAATACTGATTTCGCACCATGTTCTTTCGTAGCACATTCCTAAT
>JAEOUM010000183.1 GCA_016839275.1 Candidatus Thorarchaeota archaeon | reverse complement strand
CAGTGAGAGAAGTCCAGCTAACAGAGTGTTGCAAAGAGTGAAACAATTAACACTAATTGAATAATGGTTGCTCCCTACTCTGCAAGATGAAGATTACCTTTGCCCAACTAAAATAATTTTAGAAAGCGCTTAAAAAGCTCCATCGGAGGAGAATGATGATCAAGTCAATCCTCCTCCATTTGGAATTAAAGATGAATTAGAGATTCCAATTGTATCGGAGAGTCAAAGTGATGTCAATAGTCCAAACATCTGTCTTTGAGGCAGCATCGAACCAAATGACCCACACATATGTTGATGCGTAGTTATTAAGATTGAAGAAATCCGTACGTGCGGTTGTATAATCTCCATCTTCTACAAGATAGGAATCAAGTCCTCCCCAAGTTGGTATAGAATCAAATGTTGTTTGATCTATCTCGTATATTGCAAAATGTATTGTCACAGAAACTGAATCCGACCCAGTGTCATCAACACTAATATCAAAGTAGACATCCGGTGGAGTAGTAGTCTGAACCTCGGAGCTATAGACGGAAAATTCATCATAGTAATATGTTGGATAGATGTCAATATCTACATTATTCGAGCTTTGAAGAGCCCTCGTGTCATATGTAGTACCTCCACCTGTGGTGATTCCACCAAAGATGCTTAGCAATCCACCCATAAACACCATTGCAATGATTACCATTCCGATTATTAGAAGCACACAGGCTACGGCGCCAATCTTGCAGCATGTACCATAGCCTGATGATTGTTTAGGTTGTTGATACGGATCTGAAGCAGGTATAGGGATTTCAGACATGTTTTCACCTTCAATAATCCTTTCATTATTCCTTATTTCCATTTCTTGTAGTAGTGCCTTCGTTTATCTCAGTGAATCTATGTTATTTTTCATCTTAGAATGACTTTGTAATATAATTCAAGAGTCGTAAAAAATATGCAGCACTTCCTCGAACTGATCTCACTGAATCAGATGAATATCGATCACTCAAAACTGAGTTTTTCTCCACAATCAAATCGAATTTTAATCCATTGTATTCCCAACTAATAGTGAATCAGTTTAACGTGATACATAATGTCATAATTGAAGGACGTACTACACAGGAAGAGATAGAGAAATCCACTCTCCTACCAAGAAGCACTGTATCTGAAACTCTCTCAAGTGCTGTAAATCGAGGAATTATTAGAATGACTAGAAACAAAGGTTCACGAATCAAGTATTATGAACCTGCTATTCTGTTCCCTGATTTGATGTTGAGTTATTTTGATCGCGCAGCTAATTACATTGCAACTATGATTCAAAGGTTGGCTTCATTTATCAAAGATATTCGAAATACGCGGTTGAAATCGGAGGAGGCATCGAAATTTCTTGATTTTCTACTGACACTTGAAGAGGGATATCAATTGTCATATGCATTCTCAATCAATATGAAAGTCGAGGTTGTGCGTCGGTTAAGGGAAGAGTTTGAAAAGGGCTTTGAGTTTATCTGAGTATTTTAGAAATCTCTGTATTGCTGAGAGAACTTTACTTAAGTTGGATATCTGAGGTTGCGAGTTATGATAGAGGTCTCTCCTGAGCAGGCAAAGCAATTCATTCTTGATACTCAGGGTCTAAGAACGGATAATCCGTGTAAATCGATAACTGATGTTGCTTGTCGAGTCCACAACATTCAGATTGATACAATATCTGTGGTTTCTAGAAGTCATAATCTAATTACATTCAACAGATATCCCTCATATGAAGAAGGAACGATTTGGGATGCTGAGAGAGAGGGGCACCTATTCGAATACTGGTCTCATGCGATGTGCTTGATGCCAATGGATACGTACCCACTATCAGCCTGGAGAAAGCAGTACTACCAGGAAGAGATGTGGGATTCATTTAGAAAGTGGGGGATAAACAACAAAGACATTATCGACCGAGTGCTCAGGAAAGTGAAATCTGATGGAGTAGTCAATAGTGCATCACTTGGAGAAAAGAAATCCACGCCTTCGTCTGGCTGGTGGGATTGGAAGGTAGAGAAACGCGCATTGGAATATCTATTCTATCTTGGAGAATTGATGATTGCATTTCGAAGTGGCTTTCAGAAGTACTATGATATTCCGGAGCGTGTTATTCCCAGTGGTGTTGATACTGAACCTCTCTCAGATGAGGATGCTGCACAATTCATTGTTGAGAGCACATTGAGAGCACTTGGCTTGGGCACACAACAGGACATTCGAACCTATCATGGAGGAATGCCTAGTAAGAAGTTGTGGGGAAATAGGAGAGAGCAAGTTGAATCCTACATTGACTCCCTAGTAAAAGAGAGGCTAGTTGAGGAGGTCAAAATCGATGGATTCAAGGATCGTTATTTTGTGCACACAGATGATGCTGGGAAGCTCCACTCAAGCATATCAAACATAGATGAGAAAGCTCCTGTGAAAATCCTCAGTCCATTTGACAATATCATGCGAGAGCGACACCTACCAAAACGCGTTTGGAAATTTAATTACACGATTGAGTGTTATGTACCACCTCCTAACAGGGTTTATGGGTACTTTGTTCTTCCCATACTAGACCTAAACAAAATCGCAGGAAGAATGGATGCCAAGGCTCATAGAAAAGAACAGAGGTTTGAGATTAAATCGTTGTACATTGAAGATGATGCGCTCAAAACTGATGAAGGATTAGAGCGGCTGAGGTTAGGAGTTTCAGACTTTGCAAACTTCCACAACTGCAACGCAATCACAGTTGGTAAAGTAACTCCACGAGCTATGACCAAAACCATACGTTCGTTTCTAAACGTGTCGGAGATGCCTCTTCAATGATGCTAATCGCTAACCTTATTTGTTTGAATTCGTGACATATTACTAGGAACCAAACTGGGAGGTTGGTTCTTTCCCAAAGAAACAAATATCCTCTGATTCAAGGGACGCGGGGTCGCACTCTTATGAAAGACCAAGATGATGGCAGCAAAATCATGAAGGCGGTGCTCATTGGTGACGGAGCTGTAGGTAAGACGAGTATACGCCGCAATTATTTGGGTGAGGAATTTTCTGAGGGCCATATAGCAACAATTGGTGTCGATTTAGCTACAAAGCGTGTCCTATTCGATCAAGAAATTGTGAAATTTATAATATGGGATCTAGCAGGACAACCAACATTTGAGAAGGTCAGAGGACACTATTATTCGGGATGCAATGGCATACTATTAGTGTATTCGGTGGTTGACCGGTCCTCCTTTGATAATGCCTCCAAATGGCTTGTTGAAGCATTCAAAAACATGGGTCCGCTGCCTCCCACTGTCATAATTGGTAATAAGACTGATTTGAGATACTCGCTTGATAAGAAAAAGTACGTCACGACTAATGAAGGTGAGGAGTTTACAAAGTACTTTATAGACAAGCTTGGTGTGCCAGCTATCTTTCGTGAAACCAGTGCAAAGACCGGAGCTGGTGTCCAAGACGCTTTCACTGAGTTGCTACGTATGATGGACCAAGCAGAGAGTAGGAAAGAGAGTGATTATTTCATCGGATAGAAATCCTTTAGTTCGTGGCAATATCTCAGACTTTATAAGATGAAAATATTATTAACTATTGTTTATTGATGGGACCTAAGAAGATGATATAATGAGCCAAGAAGTCAGAGTGGATGAACGCACAGAACGCATGTCCATAAAGATAGAAGGCATGCATTGCGCATCTTGCGTTGCTACAATTGAGAAGTCACTTCTGAGTCAAGATGGCGTTATTCGTGCTTCTGTTAGTCTATTGGATGAGAAGGCTATAGTTGAGTACGATAATGATAAAGTCAATAGGACCATACTTGAGAAAGCTGTTGAATCCAGCGGCTATCGTGCAAAAAGATCTGCAATGACACTGACACTAGAGCCATCTCCCAATGAAGAACAATGGGAGAGTATCCTCGTTTCAATAAGGTCTCTTAATGGAACGATATCGGTGAAAGAGTATCCCGCAACTGCTCGTATTCTCGTTGAATATGACGAGGACCTCTTGACTCCTAAGATTGTACGGCGACAATTGGGTACATTAGGTTTCAAAGTGGCTGAGAGCACAATTTCAGGTGTCGATAGAGAGACCCTCGCTCGAGAAGAAGAGACTCGATACTACAGAACCCGCTTCATCTTCTCACTCATTTTGACAATTCCTGTCGTATTCATTATGTTTGGGGAATTTCTCCTTCCAGCTGGATTTCCAGCAGGAATTATTATGTTCGCTCTCACAACACCAATCCAGTTCATAGGTGGTTATCCTTTCTATAAGGCAAGTTTCAGAGCAATGGTTCATGGAAAGACAAACATGGATACATTAATCATGTTGGGTACAAGCGTAGCTTACTTCTATTCAGTAGCTGCAACATTCTTTCTAACTGGCTATTCGTCGTTCTATGATACCTCTGCGTTGCTGATTTCCTTCATACTTCTAGGGCGATGGTTAGAAGCCTCTGCAAAGGGACGAACTTCAGCAGCTATCCGGAGCCTAATGGATCTCCAAGCGACGGTTGCCACAGTGATTCGGAATGGAGAAGAGATTACAATCCCATCAGAGGATGTAGAGGTCGGGGATCTCCTTGTTATCAAACCCGGGGAGAAGATACCTGTTGATGGTCAAGTCATTGAAGGGCGTTCATCAGTCGATGAGTCAATGATAACCGGAGAATCTGTCCCAGTGGCAAAATCTGTTGGAGATCAGGTGATTGGTGCAACAATCAACAAGAATGGTCTACTTCGCGTTAAGGCGATTAAAGTCGGTAAAGACACAACGCTTTCACAGATAGTTCGTCTTGTTGAGGATGCTCAGACTCAGAAGCCCCCTATCCAAAGACGGGCTGACGCAATAGCAGAAGTCTTCGTACCCCTTGTTCTCATTATCGCATTAACTACCTTTCTTGGGTGGTTATTCTTGGGTGGTGTTACTTGGGATGTTGCACTTAGATTCACGACCGCAGTGATTGTTGCCGCATGTCCATGTGCTTTGGGTCTGGCTACACCAACAGCTATAATGGTTGGTCTTGGGAAGGGTGCGCAAAACGGTATTCTCATCAAGACTGGAGCTGGGTTGGAAACGATTCCCAATGTTGATACAATCGTATTTGATAAGACTGGTACTCTAACTGTTGGGAGACCCGTAGTTACAGACTTCGTCCCTGTAGTTCCTGCGAAAGGTGCTGAGGCGCTCATGTTCATGGCTTCTGTCGAAAAAGGAAGCGAACATCCTCTAGCTGAAGCCATCGTACGATATGCAGAGGAGAGAGATGTCACTTTTGCGAAAACACTCGATTTTCAATCAGAATCGGGTCTTGGTGTCAGGTCGAATGTAAATGATTCCAACGTTCTGGTTGGTAGCAGTCGGTTTATGATAGAGAATGGTGTTGACATTAGCGCGCTAGAAGTTCATACGGAGGAGTTGGAGGGACAAGCTAAAACTACAGTTTTTGTAGCTATTGACTCCAAGGTTATGGCACTCGCAGCCATTTCTGACCCATTGAAGGCCAGTTCCAAGTATGCCGTTGACGCGCTTTTAGAACGTGGTATCGATATATGGATGATAACAGGAGATAAGAAACGCACAGCACTAGCAATAGCTGAGCGACTTGGTATTTCAAATGTTCTTTCAGAGGTTCTTCCAGGGGAAAAAGCACAGCAGGTCAAAGACCTTCAAGGTTCAGGCAGAGTTGTTGCATTTGTTGGTGACGGTGTAAATGATGCGCCAGCTCTCGCACAAGCTGATGTTGGTATAGCTCTTGGTTCAGGTACAGATGTTTCTGTGGAAACTGGGGACATTGTATTGGTTCGTG
>JAEOUM010000011.1 GCA_016839275.1 Candidatus Thorarchaeota archaeon | reverse complement strand
CGTCACTACTTATGGCCTCGCTGGAAAATCTGAAGTAACAGAGATGGGCAAGAAGGAGGTTAGCATGGTCTTAGCATCACAAATGCTGGACTTTATGCGAACCCGCAAGATGTATCCTCCTAATACGAAGATGAAGAAGTCATATGCCAATGGAAATGTTGACTTGGATTATTCACCTACTGATTATGATTCGTTCACTGTACGATTTACTCCAGCGATGGTGGGAGGTGATGTCGAGGACTTCCTCTATGACTTGGAACCTTTCAAGGAGGAGGATAAGGATGAAGCAGAGGTATGGAAAATCGAACCTGCAAAATCAAGTCGAGCTACCTGCAAAACCTGCTCCCAGACCATTCAGAAAGAAGAGCTCCGTTTGGGAGAACCATCTCTCTTTGATGGGCATGTCAGCTATCGTTGGCATCACATAAAGTGTGCGTCTAATCTGATTAAGGGAATACAATTGGGAACACTACTAGGATATGAGGACCTCACAGAGATGCAGAAAGAAGAGCTAAAATCCTATGGAAAATGACCCAATGGTGCGATGTGATGCATATGTGTTTCAGAGCGTCAACACGCCTATTTCTCTTCATTCGACATCAATGACTGCGTCAATTCTCTCAACAGAATCATCTACATAGCTGTCGTTGTCAATAGTGAGGTCAATCGCACCCTCAGGACAGACCTCAACACATCGACCGCAACCTCTGTATTCAGGTCCAATGACAGCTCTGCTATTGACCAGTTGGATTGCATCTACAAAGCAAACGTTTTCTTGCGTGCAAATCCCACAGCCAACGCAGGCGTCTGTAACTCTGACATCGACCCCTTGCATCTTGGTCATCTTCCTTCCAATCTCTGGGTTGATATCAGGAAGGATTTTCCACAAACAACAACATGGACAGCAGTTACAAATGGTCAGGAGTTTCTCCCCTGGCTTGACATTCAGCCACATTGCATCCAGTTTGTTTCTACCAATCAGATGCACCAGACCTGCTTCTCTACATTTCCTAGCATATTCATGAGCCTCTTCTTTTGTTACCAATTTACCAAGATGAGGATTGATATCAAGAACAGCCTCGCCTAGGAACAGACATCCATAATTAATGGGATAGTCTTCGCAAGTGGACGACTCCCTACAGATACAGTAGTTCATTATCCAGTGATAGTTAGCCTTGTCGATGAATTTATGGACAATCTGGGATGGAAGAGCTGTCTCGGTGGGGCTCTCTAATTGCTTCCCAATCTTGATTTCGACTACATTATCTTTTGGCAGATAGATGATATCATCGCCATCGAAAAGTAACTTGTCCACTATTTTACCAATAATAGGAACCTTAGTTGCCTGCGCGATAAATCGTCGGTTTGGAAAGGTCTTCTTGAGGAGTTCTACCATCCACAAAGGAGCGCCCATAATCGAAGGGGGTTGTGCCTCCCTCTGATAACAGTATCGAATGACAATGGTACAATTCTGAGTAGACGGTCAGTTAGAAATCTCCAAATAGCTTGTATATTATCACAACTAGAGTGGTTGCAGACATGAGGATACTCGAGTCAATTGATAGAATGTCAACTCTTCGTAATCTAGTTGTCATGATCCTTACTAGTTTCATTGTCGTCATGGTCATGGCGATGCTAACACAAACATTAGTGTACGATGTCTATGGCGATGTGACAATGCCAGACACACGTATTACGTACTCGCCTAATGAGATCACAGATGTGTTCAACACACTCGGCCAAGAAGGTCTCAATGTCTGGGCGCAGGCACACATGCTTGATTTTCTCTTTCCGTTGACCTATATGTTCGCAATTGCCTTTGGTTTAAACATGGAAATCAGAAAATTGTCTTTTGATAGTTCGAATGCAAAGAAGCTGGTTTTGATCCCTCTTCTTGCAGGGATTGCTGATTATGTTGAGAATATTTTGGTTTTAACACAGATTGCTGCTTATCCCAATCTTTCCGAAATTGTGATAATGATTGCTAGTGCAATCACGACGCTGAAATGGATACTTCTTGGTCTTGGATTTTTGATTATTTTCGTCTTTATCCCAGTAATTGTGTACAGAAGATTGCGAATTTAATTTCAGCCAGAGTCAACACTCCCCATGCTTCTCTTTTGAGAAGCCATTCATCCATAGGATGTGCTGCCCTATCACAACCAAGTACCGTTCCACGACATCAGGTTAAAATCTGCAACAGTTCTCGAATATTCATTGATGTTCAGAATCTTCTTTATCCATCCTGCAAGGGTGACTCCAACATTGATTTTCAATTTAAGACTGATTGCCCAAGTACCTGATACCCCTGATTGGCCAACAGTTATAGCAATTCCAATTGGTGCAT
>JAEOUM010000182.1 GCA_016839275.1 Candidatus Thorarchaeota archaeon | reverse complement strand
TTACATGATTTGTTAGGAACTCATGGAGTGTAGCTTGAGTGTATATCAGGCGGGGTTACGTTATTGGGATATTGCTGTTAATATTGTCAGTCTTGGTTGGGCTCTCAAATCTGACTCTTCATCCGGATTTCAAATCTGAAACTCTCAACCATGCCTTTGAGAGTTCCTATATTCTTCATGATCAAATTGAGATTCATTCAGACATAGACTTTGTCACTCAGGAATGGCCAGGGGCAGGAACTGTGGAGAATCCCTACTTGATAGCAGACTTGGAAATAATCACAGATGGCGACTGCATTGTCATTGACAATACTAGGGCAGTCTTCGAGATACGGAATTGCATTTTGAACTCGACAGGCTTGGTCTTCTCAGGACTTGGTCTCAAGATGATGAATATCACAAATGCTCGAGTTTCATCTTGTTCGATTTTTGGTAAAGGTAAAGGTGTTGAAATATCAAACTCAAACGCATGTGTTATTTCAGGCAACACACTCGATTTCAATGGATATGGATTATACAACATGGCTTCAAGGAACCTAACAATTGAGTTGAATACTTTTGAAAACAGCGGTTACGGAATATGTACAATTGATTCATCAAATATTACTTTTGATGGAAACACACTCCATGGTTACTCAACTTATGGATTCTTTGCATCATCATGTCAAGATCTAACCATCACAAGAAATGTGCTAAGAGATGGAGATTATGACTACCTCGCGGGAGATCAAATGGCACTTTATAGCCTTGAAAATTCAATCCTTGCACACAATGTATTTCTTAATCGTTTGGACTATTCACTTGTGCTCTCTGGGGCTTCTTGTCTATTGATAAACAACACATTCCTAAAGGGTGGCGTATACCCACACTCGGGGTGTGATCTGACCTTAATTGATAACAAGGTGAATGGAAAGATTCTAGGCCATTTAACTAACCTCACAAACACGGATATAGATACGAGTATCTATGGCCAACTTTTCTTAGAGAACTGCAGTAACACAATATTTCGAGATGGTAACTTTTCTTTCACAGAGATTGGAATTATGGTACAAGACTGTTTCAATTGTACATTCAGAGATTTTTCTGTTATTTCATGCAATTGGGAAGGTATCTCAATAAGCAACTCTCCAAAAAGCCAGGTGCGATATTGCAACATATCACTGAACAAAGACTACGGGCTTCATATTTTATCGAGCGCTAATTCAACCATCAGTGAGAATATCCTGTTTGGAAATCAATATGCTATGTCAGTATCATATTCTACGAATAGCAACATCACAGGGAATACTATAGTAGGTGGCAAAATCTTTGAATATTGGTGTGACGGAATTCGTGTCCACGGACAGAACTACACAATCTACAACAATTCAATAGACGATTGCTCCACAGGAATTGAACTACATCAGGCGTATAACTCTACGACTATCAACAACACGATTACCCGTTGTCCCGGCGAAAGTATATACTGTGTGTTTACGGAAGATGCAATAATAATGAACAATACACTCTTCAATAATGGACGAGGTATTGATTTTCATTATAGTGAGAACTGTACAGTGGTTTTCAATAACATTACAACGAGTCTATATTGGGGGATAGATGTTGATAGTGGTTCAGTCGACCTGCTTCTATATGGAAATCATATTACTTGGAATCATTTAGAAGCGACTGACGATGGAGTAAATTGTCAGTGGGACGATGGGGTCAGCATCGGAAACACTTGGGGGGACTACTCTGGAGAAGGCTACTATTATCTTCCTGGTTCAGCAGGAAGCATCGACAGGTTTCCATCAAGAATAGTCGATGATATTGCCCCCACAATTGTAGGTCTTCCGGACTGTGAGATAGAAGAGGGGGATATTTCTCAAAGGTTGCAGTGGACTGCAGATGACGAGCATCCCGACAGCTTTCAAATCTTCAAGAATGGTGTTTTACTCTGGACTGTGAATTGGTATGGCCCCGGCTCGTCTACTACACCCTATCCAAGTTATGGTTTAAGAGATCTCGAAGTTGGCGTTCATAACATAACTGTAGTAGTCTATGATGGAGCTGGCAATTCAGTTAGCGACACGGTTTTCGTGACTGTCATTCCAAGTTCACCTCCCAGTATAAGCACGCCTGACGACATCTTATACACTGAGGGACAGACTGGGAATGTAATCGTGTGGGAATGCTCAGATGGTTCTCCTTACCTTTATTCGATATTACTTAATGGGTCTGAAATTGAGTCGGGAAACTGGGATGGGTCAAACATTTTGGTATCCGTTGATGGCTTAGTAGCAGATGTATATTCCTATACTCTCGAACTTATGGACCATTCGCTTAATGAGGTTTCAGACACTGTTATCGTGACAGTAGAGGCTGCACAAAATACAACACCTGTTACAACAACAACCACCACGACAAGACCAAGTATACCTTCCATTCCAACTACAACTCCAGTCGTTCTGATACCGCCTGAAATTCTCGTATTAGTAACAACTGGTGCAATAGCTGTAGTTATTGCCATTCTGGCATGGAGATTAAAGAAATCATAGTTATTAGTTACAATTCTCGACCGGTCCACCACTTCTTAACAAATCGAGTTATGTGACATCATCTATCATAATATGCTGAAGTTCAGAGTAAGAGAGATATCTATTGTCCATGACTCCGGAATAGAAGCAGCTTGAAGCCAAAGAATCCAGACATATGTACATGGTCTGTTGTCTAAAGGGAAGTCAATTGTAACCGGATCTACTACAAACCAATAATATCCCCACATCTGCTCATCATCAATAAGCGATGAGATGTTTGAAATATGACCGAGTTGCTCAAGAGTATAATTGAGAAGAAGGAATTGTATTAAGAACTCCGTGGTGTAGTTATCACCCATATCCAGGTCGACTGCAACCTCTACGCTAGGATCATGGATTCCTGTTTCTGCCTCAGTAACTGTAAAGCTTCCTGAAAGATACTCTGGATAGAGAGGAGGGTCCATATCAGATGATGAGAACGCAGTTCGGCTCAGAGGGACAGACCACAGAATCACTCCTGTGCTGACTATCAACAGAAGGATTGGCGCCGCGACGAATCTTCTATCTATTCTAATGTACTTGATAACATAGTAAATGAACGCAACCGCAAATGAGATGACTGCAACACTGTAGATGAAGGCAAAAGGAGAGGTAAAAGGGAACATTAACGACCAGATATTATATGGGATTGATTGGATAGCAAACGGAAGTATGATTCCGAGAATCATCAGCACTATGAATTTGTCCCTCATATCAGATTGCTCGCTGTCCATCCAAAGCCCTCCGTTGTGTCAAGCTATTCTATGATTTATATTTAAAGATGCTCTCAAATCTCGACCTGTCCACCACTTTACTGCTTGTTGAAGAAGCTCATTAGTTTAATAATAAGATTATTCACATTTCACAACCATTACATCTTGATACTAGTGTCAATTCGTTTATTCTCCATCCTGTTAGTGTATTTCATTCTGTTTGCTAGTTTACCACAAAGTGGGGACTTAAATCAGAACAGTCTACCAGACTCTTTGGAAGAGGGGTCATTTGCACAATACAAGCAAGAATTCTCGAGTGGCGAGACTTATGAATTGCGTTGGGAAATCGTTTCACTCGATGGAAACTCTTTCGAGATATTACTTCGATCTCAGGGCCTTGTTTTCAATACCACAACTAAAGCATTTGATATTACACTCGGCGGGGGAACACTAATAGTAGACAGGGTTTCGCTGGAGATTCTGAATGCATATTATCCGAATAGCACTGAGATGTCAGGATATCCGGTCGGTGAAAGAATTGCTTTCTGGATATCAGACACAGTCAATGAGACCTCACTCATCAACTCCATGTATGAAAAAGACAGACTTCCAACACTGGTCGGCCCTCTTGAGTTTATTTGCTTACCTTCCGCACGAATGTGTTGGATGACTGAGAACGTCTATTCAACTGGTAATTGGATGAATCGATATTATGACCGTGATACTGGAATAATTCTCAAGATTGAAACCCACCTACGAACAGACGCAGTGGAAATCTCAGTCTTGGAAACATTGAACAGCACAAACATAGCCTCTCTAATAGAAACCGCAGCAGATCCAGATTCAGTACTAGCGCTTTATGTATTAGTTATTGGATTGTCGATTCCCATTCTATCTGTGCTAGCTATTCATCATCGAAGAAGAAGATTGTTGAGGAACGTGGAATTTCGCACATCTGAAAAAATCAATCTTGCGAGTTCCCGACCAGACAAACAGAGATTTCATCTGAGAATATGACTTCTATTTCTAGGAGGTGTTCTTGTTTCAGGATTATTTTACCGATAAAGAATATGAGAATGCGTTCATCGAATTTGGAGGCGCAAGAAAGAAGATTGCAGAAAAAGTTCGAGAGCTGTCAAACATTGAAGAAGGAGTGATTCTTGATCTTCTCTCAGGACATGGACTACTCTCTGCTGAAATGGCACAATGTTTTCCCAAATCGAGAATACTTGGTATTGGCCTACATAACGATGTTCTATCATTCAAGCAAGTATTGAAGTCCGACATTTTCCCTCAAAAAACATGGACTTATTTTCACTATCTTGCCTGTAATGCCACCTCATTGCCTATACGGTCTGCAACATGCGACATAGTGACAAATTTCCTTGGTTTAGAAGATTTACATATGACCTCAGGTAGAAGCGGGGTAGAGAGAACCATTGATGAGGTCGAGAGAGTTTCAAAGAAAGATGCACTCATTCAGATTAGCTACGTAGATTATGGAATCTCTCCAACAGAAGTATTGACTAAGGAAATATGGGATTCAATTGGATTGAATGCGATATTCTATGAACGCGAAGAATATCTCCGCATGTTTGAAGAGCGACTATTTTATCCTCTTGAAGAATTCAAGATTGTAATCAAAAAGAAGATGACTCCGAATCAAGCCAAAGCGGAATTGATGTTTGCATGTGAGGAAGCACCCATATTATTCTCAAATTTTGGAGTAAAGAGTATAACATTCGATGACCTCTGGAGTAAATTTGGCGAGAGGTTAGAAAAATATGGAATGGCTTTCTGGTCACAAATACAGGTGATTATCCTGTCAAAAACCTAAGCTGTGAACATCTCGGTATCTTCATTCTCGAGCAGAATGCAATGTCCCGTTTATCTGATTTGGCTTCTCTAATCGATGACATGAAAGATCTGTATATGTGTGGATAACGTAGAAAATTTCCAGCTGCACAATATTTCTCCTTGGCATGGAGGAGGTCTCGAGTTCCAATCGCGCTCTGTCCACAATCTCATTCTGAAACAAAGACTAGGCAGTAATGGTGATTATACTAGGAAACCATTGGAGTTTCACCTGTGTCTTCATCTTCAACCTCTGTCCAACATGCTATAATCTCCTTTTCGAACCTGAGAACCTCAGAAATTGCACGAGTTATATCCCATGCTAAGAGAGTCATCGGTCGAGTTTCTGTGGCAGCCAGATTATAGAATTCAATAACCACTCTGGTTCCAGGCACTAGAAACTCACTAGTTCTATCATCATCATGAAACTTCTCAGGAATCGAACTTCGTTTCATAGTTGGTAAAAGGATGTATGTTTTCATTCTCATACCTACTCCACGACGAATTCTAGGAAGACTAACTTATCCTTAACTTAAAAGAATCGAACCTCACTTGATTCACTATTTCTAATCTTTAGAATTCTCAAGAAAGTCATTTTGCGTAGACCCTTAGCCTATAAGGGTGAGACGCGTAAGTAAGGTCATGAAACTTCTAGTTATCAATGGAAGTCCCAGAAAATCTAATGGTACAACGGATATCATTTTGGACGCCTTCATTGAAGGAGCAAGGTCATCAGGGGCGGATGTTGAGAAACATCATGTTGTTGATTTGAAGATTAATGGATGCCGAGGATGTTTCAACTGCTGGTGGGTGACGCCTGGTAAATGTGTACAACACGATGACATGGATAAACTACTACCTTCTATTGTAGAAGCTAATGTAATGCTTCTCGGCACACCAATATACGGGCGCAATGTGACTCATTATTTGCAGAAACTACTAGAAAGAACATTTGTGTTCACACTTCCTGAAATGTTGACTAGAAACGGGGAAACACAGCATCCCACAAGAATCCGCAGATTTCCACGCTTGGTCTTAGCTGCGACATGTGGATTTCCTGATACGAGCAACTTCGATATTGTGAGAGCCCTCTACCCAATGGCACTTCCAATCCTTCTACCAGCCGCTCAGTTATTATTCTATGAAGAGGGAAAGAAACATCTCTCTGGCTTTATTCAGGCTGTTAAGGTCGCAGGACAGAAGATTGCTGCCGGCGAGGAACTTACTGATGAAATGAAAGACCAATTGATTGTCGAGTTTTCAGATGAGATGAAGCGGGAAATATTGGAGATGCACAATAAATACAGCGAATCACGAAGCCCGAAATGAAATCCACTGTCTTCTTGTGCCTCCCAAGGCTTGTTGGACGGTTCAGATGTTTGATCAACTTGTGATTTTTATACGACCTGTTCATCCATATAATTGAACTAAAGAATGCTGGTCATCATGGTTGCAGCTCTTCTGTCATGGATTATTCCAAGAAGAGTTGGCTGGAAGTGGTCACTTGTAGTCTTCCTAGTAGTGACTCTCACGGTTTCTAGTCTAGCAATAAATGATGTCCGAACAGCAGGCGTTTTGCGAGATGACATTGGTCCTGAGAATGCCTCTACATATTCTATTGTGTACTATAACAGCACTGCATTATTCCCATATGTGCTTCAGAAGCATAACAATTGGACTGAAAGAACATTTGTATACTATGTCCTATTTCTGAATCAGGATGGTAGTGTAGTTTCACAGATAGGTCCAACCGATGATCAAAGTGAAATTATGCATTGGGCATTATTTACAATAGCTGTTTCGATTTGTTTTCAGGGATTCATAGTCGCGATTTTGGCAATTCTAGGCATCGAGTTTGTTGTTTGGTTGCGAAAACCCAACAGAATGGATATTTTGAAGGAGCTTTCTGTTGAAGATAGTGTCACACAGTAGATCCCCTCAATCTAAACTTCTTGAGTTCGAATCTCGATTAACTCCTTCAATTTTGATTATTCAATAGCGCCGTAGTCTTTTGATAACTAGAATACTTCCAATGAGTACCGAAACCCCTACCACTCCGATTAGAACCATATCGAGTACTAACTCATCAGGATCTGGAGGAGGCGGTGGAGGCGTGATGTGGTGATATATTGGATACTCTCTCTGTTGAACCATAAAGCTCACACGATCAAATTCAAAATCATCAATAGAGAAATCCCAAATCAATGTCGCCGTATAATTACTACCACTAAAGTCACAATTGCTAGAGGGTCCATATCCATACTCAATGATTTCGGTGTCATTGTCCCGATCAAATTGCAATCGGATTATTTCATGTGTATTATTTTCCCACCGTCTTGCAGTATCAACTATATAATGAAAGATGAAATCATAATCCAATGAAAATGAACTGAAGGAAGTAAACACATCTACGACGATCGGATTTTCAGAGCCAATACTGAAGTTAAACAATGCGAAATCACAATCGGATACATAGAACCAGTCAGTTTGGTTTAAATCATATTTACTCTTGAACTCTTCAAAATGAAGAATAGTAAAGTTGGTAGCTGAATCATTTACATGAATATCAAACTTATGCAAACTGATATACTGCTCATACTCCTCTCCCGATATTCGTGTCCAAGCTGATGGGTAGACGAATGCTGTTGTGAGATTCTGTTCGATTAGACTCATTATAGTAAAAGCGCATGAAACATTGATATCATAATTCCATGAGTCTGACAGATGCATTGTTACATTGACTGTAACGTCTGGCATTGATACATTGGAGGCAATACAAAAAAGCCCTCCAGTTTCTGTCTTAAAATAATCAATTGGAGGCGGTATATCTGCATAGGCAGACGGTACCAAGCTGGTGGCTGCAGCTATTAAGATAAGCAGAACGCACGCCTCTTCTCTTTTTGACATTGCAACACCCACCACATAGATACAATGTCGTTTCCAGATATAGTTCTAATTGTTTTCCGAACCTCACAAAGACACGACCAACGCACACGCAAGTTCACTTAGAGGGTATTTTAATAAAGAAAAACAAAATGGCGTTCATCCAATAAAAACTATATCTTGGCTTGACAAGACTCCAGATTGACGGGGGAAGCGAAGTGCCAGTAACCCTTGAATACACCCTTTCAGATAGCCAGCAGGACCGCGTCAAACTCGAGGATGATGTTGAAACGGTCAGTCTTGAAGACAAGGGAATCGTCAGCATTGACCTCGCGCCTCTCAGCTCCTTATCAAACTTGAAAACCCTCCTGCTCAGACACAATCAACTTGCAGAAATTGATCTCTCTCCTCTGAATGGAATGAAGAATCTTGAGGAGATTCGAATTGCTCATAACCGGCTCAGATTCTTGGACACCTCTGTTTTTAGTTCTCTCACAAAGCTCAAAGTGTTCAGCTTTGCGGGTAATGAACTATCTCACTTAGATCTCTCGCCCCTTGTATCGTGCACTTCTCTTGAAGAAATCGGGCTCCGAAAAAACAAGCTGAAGAGATTGGATCTTTCGCCCCTTAGTTCGTGTAAGAAGCTGAATGCGCTAACCCTGAGTGAGAACCAATTTGAAGCGATAGACCTCTCTGCACTAAGTGGCTGTCTAGATTTCACAAATCTTTGGATTAGTGAAAACATGCTCAGAACTCTTGACCTCTCGCCGCTGAGTAAGTCCATATTCTGGTTAGCTTTGAATAATAATAAGCTGCAAAGTATTGATCTCTCTCCTCTCCAGGATTGCACAGCTCTTAGTGTTCTCTGGCTAAATAACAACGAACTACAAGAGATAGACCTCTCACCACTGAGTTCCTGTTCGAGTCTCTCCACCATACATCTTGATGATAACAGGATAATGCATATTGATCTGGCTCCATTGCAATCCTGTGACCAGCTTGGAACTGTCAACTTGGGACTTAACCAACTTGAACAACTTGATATCCTTCCACTGAAGGATTGTAAGATGCTCAGGGAAATCGTAGTTGATGATGCCTTAGCGTTAGGATTTGTGGAGCAATACAACTATGACACTTTCAAGGAGTTCAACTTCAGCGTAAAGCCCTACAGCCAATACCGGCGCTGGGTGGATGGATTGATAGGGAAGAAATAGTCGTTAAATTTGATTTCTATTTATTGATTCTTTGTAACCAGTCCGGGGCTCTAAACTCTTTCACAATTATCCATTTTCCTCTCTCCCAATCTGGATATGGTTTGATATCTACAACAGGTGTCCCATTATTGGCGTCAAGACCCCTGACCCAAAGCACATTTTCTTTACATTTGATAAGCTCAACCAAGGTCTGACCAATGAGATTAGGACGGATTGGAGATCTTGTTGCAAAGACACCAACGAAGGGCTGCTCTGGCTTACCGAAAATATGGCCTTTCAATTTGACAGTTGTTGTTTTAAATTCATTTAGCCAAAAGATGATGTAGACATGTGAGAATTCCTCAATTCCTATCAGGCCCTCGACGAACTCAGTGTCAAGCACAACTCTCGAAACGATGTTTCTATCCTTCACATCTTCATCTGGTCTATCTCTGTGAACATATCCAATCGGATTCATCTGAATCTGTTTTCTAACCGACACAGAAACCACGCTGAATATCTACAGAAACATGAAGATAAATCAACATAGTCAAGGGCATTTTGAGTCATGCATTGTTTTTCTCTGGTTCCTGTTTTCTGGGATAATTCGCTTCTTCCACCGTTCCAAGCATTTTTCCCCACGCTCTCTTCCCAGAATCGTCAAGGTCCTCAGCAACAGTCTGCATGATGGCTACAACCTTCATTCCTACCTCGGTTTCCATATCAGTAGCTGGCACCAGCCTATCACCAGATTCAAGGTGGTTCTGGTAATCAAAGAAGAGAAGGATTCCACCTATGAGGAAGAATATTGGAATTGGTATGTAAAGCGGTGCTTGAGGATCTCCTGACCAGTCAATCAGATAGACCAGAGGCGCTGAAACTGCAATTGGTTGAAGTTCCGCCAGAAGACCAACGAACATTGTTCGCCGTATGGATGATTTACCAACGAACGCTCTCGCTACCATCACTGCAAAAGCGAGTCTTAGGATTGTATAGGGCATTACATCAAGAGGGTTCCTGAGTCTGAAACCTGAGTACCAACTTGACTCAAGATACTCCCAGGTCATAGCTCGTAACGAATTTGGACCTGGTCCCACGTCGATGTGAACTGCGAACGGCAAAATCGCTGCTAGTACAATCATGATTATGATTTTGACAGTTGAGGATGTATTGGTTCTCAATGACGTTTCGCCCATTTGGCTCATCTCTCTTAGATTTCAATCATGTGCGTCGAGTGAACATTGGCTCTTTGTTATTTATTTCAACACTGAATATTGGTCATACAATTGTTTCAATGTTACAAAGGAATTCGTAATAATTTCTTTTCAGCATCTCCATATCAACATTGGCGAGCCTGCTGATAAGAAGATACGATTTGCTGGTTTTAGGTTTGCCAAATCCTTTGAGATACAGAATTCGAAAATAGAACTCCGTATGACCCCTTGTAACACACAACGAAACCTAATATAAAATAGGACATATCAGTTGCTGAGTTGATATTAATGACATACCGATTTTTCTCTGTTCCAATAATCCAAACCAACGGTTCCAATGCTGGTGCAACTGGGCAAGTTGGTACGGTACTTGCACACATGCAATGGATTAACGCATCAATAATTTCTCCACGATCGGGGATGGTAAAAGTATCGATAGTTGTTGGCGGCGACCAACCCAATCCTGCAGTCAATATTGCATTGGCAATGGTGAGAGGCTACGACAACTTCCCCGAACAATGGAATCATATTGACACAAGAAAATCGATTCCAATCAATGTGCCAAATACGTACATCAGACATGTTTTCTTCCAGAATTTGTCTATGTCAGAAGGCGAGTACATTGGTATAAGAGTACAAAACTACGAAGCTAACTACATGTTGAACATTGCTGGAATCTATCTCGAATATTAGTCTTCAAGGGTAGGATCAAAGTGCTGTCGCAGTATACTGTGACAGTCATCCCTATCCACTATTACTTGTGCGAATTGGAAGACTCTGATTCATCCACGGATTCGAATACCGTATCGATTCTTGTGTGCCCAATTGTACTGCCGGAGCCTTGCTGACGCCCCGAAACCACAAGCAGCACACTTCTTATGTCTGACGTGATAGGACCTCCGGCCGCATCTTCTGCAACGAATATGGTGTGGATTGTTTTTCTTACCTTTTGATGGAGTACCTCTTCCCATAGATTCCTTCTCCTAGATTATTTTGGCGGAGGTGATACGAGGATTACATTGTCGCCTCGCACGATGATTGTGTCCACTTGAAGGACAGTCTGTTCGTTTGTCTCCGGATCGATTGTTATCTCCTCAGCATCCTCAAGAATGAGGTTGAGGTGTTGGTCATAACCTCGCAGTTTTCCCTTGATTTTCTTTCTGCCTTTCAGTTCGACTAGTACCTGAGCACCAATCGAGCTTTGAAGTAGTTCCATAGGTTTGGCTGCGTTCATAAATTCACCAACACAGAAGACAGTCATATGGCCTGGGGTCACACGACATTTGCGTTAGTCTTTGGAGATGGCTTAAAAACATGACGATGGCGACGCCATATATATTGGCTGATGTATCTGATTCGCAGGCTTCAAAAGGAGGGGATGAGCCAATCTATACAAGATGCCTAAGATTGAACGAATAAAGAAACGACACCTCCTGAAGAAGCGCGAACAGAAAGCCGAGCTTGAGAGGCTTGAGAATGATCTAGATTCGACTATCGGTCTTGATACAAAGGCTCAGCTTGAGAGTGGAGTCCTTGACGATGGATCAAAGATTCTGTTATTGGATGGTGATATTGTATTCTTCGAATCAGAAGGAAGATTAATTCCCACACTACGTGCTTTACTTGGAGGGATAGTGCATATTCCACAGGTCACTGTTGATATGGGTGCTGTCAAATTCGTTGTGAATGGCGCAGACATCATGAGACCTGGAATAACGCAGGTTGACGATAACGTCAGAGAGAATGGGATCGTCGCAATCGTTGATGAACGACATGGCAAGCCTTTAGCTGTGGGAATTTCAAAGATGTCTGCAGTGGACATTCGGGCAGCTACAAGTGGAAAGGTAGTGAAGAGTGTACATCATATCAATGATGAGCTCTGGGACTTCAGCAAACAGTAATGACTATTCATCATCATTTTCACCCATGAGCTTTGAACGAATGTGCATCATAGCCGCCTTGTAGACCTCTTTCGCATGGTCTGGTTCTAGGCCGCAGTTCTTGGAAAATCTATCCCTTGCAAGTCCTTTCAGACTCGCATCAATGTCTTTTCTTACTACATCTGAGATTGACTTGTATCCATGTTTGTAGAGAATCCTAGCTGTGTTTCTTGAGAGTCTGCTGGATGGAGAATCATCGCCCTGAATAAGAAGCAGCTCTAGCAAATCAGAATCTGCAAGATCTGACCGAACACCATACTGCAATTGTCTACTTAAGATATGGAATCGCTCTGCTATCTTCTTCTTCTTTTGCGTTCGGTAGAATTCACTCAAGCTCTCTGATACATTACTACAAACGCTAAGGAGTGAGTCCAAATCACCTTCATCAAGACTGATTCCCTTTGCCATCTCTCCAGTTTCACTGATTATCGTATCAACTTCCTGCTCATCTAACCATCTCTTGAGTACTGACCTCTTAATCTCCAAGCGTGCAGGTATTAGTTTCAAATACCAATCTTCGGGAGGTTCTAATCCCATCGCTGCAACCTCTCGTTCAGACGGAACGAGAGTTCTTGGCCTGATGGACTGAGGTAATTGAAACTTCAGTAATAATTCCACAAGTTCACTATCAGCTGTGTCGGCGTCGATTCTTGAGAATTCCTTTTTAGTCTGAATGTAATCGACAGGATCTATTCCTGAGAGAACCGCATCGCGTGCCTCTTTGACTAGGCTATAGCCGCCCTTGGCTGTTTCTAATATCTTTTCATCAGCTAACCACTCGAATAAGGAATCAAAGAACTTGTTCGTGTTCGAGGTATAATCTTGGTCAAAAGTACCTCTAAATGAACTACTGACAAAATCTAGGAATTTCTTTCCAAGTTCTTGACGACTTATAGGACGTGCACTGAGAAGGTTTTTGACAATAACACTCACAGCTAGGCTTGGGTACATTGCTCCCGGCTTAAGAGCCTCAAGTGGTTTGTGAAGAAGAGTTTCCTCCATGATTTCAGGGGTTTGGAACTCTTGCGTTGGCCCTTCGAACACCAAGTAGACTCTCCCCCCATGTTGTCTGAGATGATATTCACCGATTCTCCCAGCAATCTGAAGATAGCGTGATCTAGCTGATAGAAAATACATGTTCGGATCTAGTAAGATAATAACACAGTCAAATGGAAAGCTCATTCCTGAAGTGATTCCTGTTGTTGAAACAACTGTTCTCACAATCTTATTCCTAATTGCTTTCTCCAAACGTTCGCGCACACCAGCATCAAGGCCAGAATGATGGAATGCTACACCGTATCTCAATGTATTTGCTAGTCTATTGCTCAATGGGAGACTTTCGCCCACACCCACAATCTGATTTACTATCTCCGCGTCTATCCCCCTCGGATGACTTCTTCCAAGACGTCTAGCAATTCCCTGTGTTCTATACCTTGAGCCAACGACGAAGAGTATCGACTTCTTATCATAATCCCCTATGTGATCCATAATGGCATCAAGCACATCTTGTTGGTGAGATGTTCCTCTCTGGGTTCCATCGCTACTCTTGATTTGGATTCCCTTTTCATCCTTGTAAACAATGAACTCGTCAGGGGTTAATCTAACATCTGGTCTAAAGACGGTAGCTTTGAGCCAATCTGTTATCTTTTCTGTTTCTCCGAATCTCGATGATAATGTGATGACCTGCGAAAATCCCTTGAGTAGGGAGATAATGAAGTCTAGTCTTGCGCTCCTATCGGTTCCAAGATTCTGTGATTGCGTTTCTGCCTGTCCAGAATCGAGTTCTGTCAATTCGTCAATGATAACGAGTCCCAATTTTGTAGTCCATCTCTTCTTCTGAAGTGCAGCAGCAGCAAACATCTCGTACATTGCAACGATGAGGTCTGTTTTCTCCAAGTCGCTATCTGTGGCTGGTGATAACCCATCATAACGACGCACAGAATATCCAAGTTCTTCCAGCAGTGCTCCATACTCATCAATTATCTGCCTGCTGAGTGACGTATATGGACTGAGGTAGAGACATCTAACATCCTTTTGCAACCGCAAGAGAATGACGATCATCGCAAGGAAAGTCTTACCTGAACCTGGCGGCATCTGAATCACAAGGTTTCCAGTGATATCACCAACCTCACGAAGGAACTTTTCCTGTGCAGGAAGAAGACTTACGAAATTCTTGTGTTTTAGAAGTATCTTCGCGGCTCTCTGAACCTCAGTTCCAGTCCCGATAGGCCCCTCAAGTTGACCAACAGAGGAGAGAGCAAGTCTTCCATCATGAGTTATCATGAAACCTCTCTGTTTGCGACCTCTGTCCCCAGAGGATGCCACAAATCCTACTTTCACAAGCTTGTTCATTGTTTCATATATTGTCCCGCCAGACATTAGTCCTTGGCGTGATTGCTCATACTTAGCCTCTTCTTGAGACCGCTCCCCCTTCTGACTTGGTCTTGGTTTTCTGATTCCTTCTAGGTTTAGAAGGCCTTCTACAATGGAATCCCATCCCAGAGTGGGTACAATCTCTCCAGTCTGAGGATTTAACACTTGAAGAATCTCGATTGCATGTCGATTGCTAAGAGCCTTCAGTTGTCCTCTCAATCGAGATAGTGCGTCATCCTCCTCCTTCGTACGCGTGGACATCTTGCTCACTGCATCATGTGTGGTCACAGTGATAAGCATTAGCTCCCCGCTCGCGCCTTATAATACTCGGTCTTTTCTTTATTTGTCTGAGCTTTAGACCTATATAGCTGAGGTGAATATCAGTGAGGTCGCTCTTCAAACGGAAACAAAATGATGAACTCTCCCAGGAGATAAGTACTCGACGTGTATTTCCTAGTCTGGGGGTCTTTTCTCCAGCTACCGGGGCCTCTGAACCAGATCCTCGCCAAGAACTTAGGAAGCTTAGTGAACTAGAGTCCATTTTTGTGAGATCAAAGAAACTAGAATCACTTGCGGATGTTCCCTATGTAGTTGATGAAATCAAGGATGGCAATATTGTCTTATTGGATATCTCGAGTCTGAATGATGGAAACGAGCAGACTCATCTTGAACTTCGTCGGATTATTGAGAGGATTAAGAGTGCAACAAAGGGGTATCAGTCTGATATAGCCTTGGTCAATGATGGGTGTATGATAGTAACACCTGCATTCGTGAAGCTGTGATTTCACCTATCTCAGTTTGATTGTTTCAGTCACCATAGGGGCTCTTGTCTCTATGTTTAATGCCTTATGAATTGTAGATGCCAGTCCAAGACACTTTGATGCCTCTCCATGTGCAACAAGAATCCGCTCTGGAGCTGGACTCACGCGTTTCACAAAGCTGAGAATCTGTTTTCTATCAGAGTGTCCTGAGAATCCTTCGACAGTGGCAACCTCTAGGTTGACAGGAACCACTGTAGTCTGTCCCTCACGATTCTTCATATTGGCCTCTTTCCATCCCTTCTGGATGCGTCGCCCCATCGTATTCTCTCCCTGGTAGCTCACGAAGACCAAGAGATTCTTCTCATCGGGGGCAAGTAATCTGAAATAATCTACACTTGGACCACCAGCAAGCATTCCTGAAGTGGCCATGATTATACAAGGCTCTCCTTCTGCTATCTCCTCGCGTTGTTCTGGATTGTCAACCTGTACAAAGATGTCTGCTAAGAAGGGATTGACGCCTTGATGAAATATCATCTCGCGTATCTTCTTACTTAGCGCCTCTGGATGAGTCGTGTGGATTGCAGTAGCTTGGGCAATCATTCCCTCAATATACACGGGAACCTTGGGAATGCGCCCCTTTGATACCAAGTCCTCTATGACAAGGATAATCTCTTGGGCACGACCGACAGCAAGTACTGGAATGAGAACCTTACCGCCCCTTTCTAGCGCTCGTTTGATGATCGTTGCGAACTTCTTTTCCACTTCCTGCCTTGGAGGCATCTTGTCAGTAGGGTGACCATATGTACTCTCGATGATGAGCGTTTCAAGTCTCGGAAATGTGAACGTCGCAGGTTCAAGTAACCTGGTTCTTCCGAATTTGAAGTCACCAGTGTATGCCATATTGTACTGACCATCACCGATATGGAAGTGTACTATAGCAGAGCCTAGGATGTGACCTGCATTATGCATCGTTAGTCGTACATCCGGTGCGATATCAGTCACTTCTCCATAGTTGAGTGGTATTGTATGAAGAATGGTTTCCTTTACATCGCGGTCACGATATGGTCGGAGCTTACCTTCGCGTTCTGCAACATCAATATAATCAAGTTGTAACAATGTAGCTAAATTCAGTGTGGGGGCAGTCATATAGACCGGGCCCCGGTACCCATATTTGAAAAGGAACGGGACCATTCCTGAGTGGTCTAAGTGTGCGTGAGTGATTACTACTGCATCAATGTCGTCAATATTAAGTTCCGGCATATCGAGTCTAGGAAATGCTTTGCTGGGTGCTCCTACGTTCACGCCACAATCAATAATGACACTACTCTCTGCTGTTTGGAGGAACATACATGACCTTCCGACCTCTCTGAATCCTCCCAGTGCCACAAGTCTGATCCAACCATTATTGTAAAGCATGGGTCTGTGGATTCGTCGTCCAATCTCACGGAATGACTTGTTTCGTGTGGCAGCCTCTGATTGAATAATATAGCGTACCTGTTTAATCAGTTTGCTCTCAATGGGTGGAGTGCGCATAACATTAGGTCGCCAGAATGTCTGACGAGTGATCTCTCTCAGAGTAGTTCCGCTTCGTCCGATCACCAAACCCGGCTTTTGCGCTTCAATAATTACTTCACCTCGAGAGATATCGAAGTCTATCGAGGTAATCTCTGCCTCCTCTGGCACAAGCTCCCGAACAGTCTTTTCAGTATCTTCGTGGGTTAACCTTACATCTGGCGCAGATCTTACAACAATCCGTTTTCGCATCTTTCGAGCAAGAGCCTTAATGCTGTCGCCATCATCCAATAGTATCTTTGGGGCTTTGGAATAAATAGCAATCTCCGGTCCTTCATACTCAACTGAAGTGACTGCTGCTGATCGAGGGAGTGCTTTCTTGATTTCCTCTCTAATGTCTACATATTCTTGTTCATCATTAATTTGCATGGATGATCACATCACAACCTTAGGCCTGCATATGCCCCATATGGCCTGATATTGTACCCGATGCACTATTGGACCGGGTGGGACGTAGCGCAAACTAGTGGGCTACAAATGCAACAAATATTGTCACTCTTGTCCTTTCCAAATCTTCATGATGGTTTCCTTTGGAATCTCCTGATAACCATCCTTATCGATTACACTGACCAAGATTGAGTTACCAGTCGCGGCATCTCGTTCTATGGCGGCTGCAATCGCACGAACTGCGAGTTCAATCGCCTTCTTTTTGGGAAGGTCTTCCTTATACTCTGCTTCAAGAACACCAAGGGCCACTGGTGAACCAGAACCGTTGGCAACATAGTTGTCAGGAATCACTGACCCTACAAAATCTGTGTAATAGACCTGTGGTCCCTCGTCATCAAAGCCTCCAACGAGACTTCCCAACATGTATGCTCCTCGACCTTGGAACATGATATTACTGAGCAGACGAGTCAGTGCCTTCACACGAATCGGTCTGCCTCTCTGAATCTCAAAGAGCTTAGCCTCAGCAGCCAAGAGTTCCATGATTGATTGAGCATCTGCTACTGATCCTGCAATGGTTGCACCAATTCGATCAGTGACCTTATAGATCTTCTTTGCAGTCTTTGATGCAATTAGAAAACCCATTGTGGCTCTCTGATCGCTTGCTAAGACAACACAGTCTTTTGCAATCATACCTATTGTTGTGGTGCCCGTGCTTAATTCAGCCGGGGGATGTACCTCGGGTTCCATGGGAATTAACTCCATCTAGAAGATGAGTCATAGAGAACAAGTGACAAGCTCCGGTTCTTTGGAGCATTATTAAGGTTTTCTTAGTGAACATTCTTCGTTCTTAGACATCAAATCACTACTAAGTATCTCACGTCTGATTTTCTTTTGGTCTTTCAGGACGTTTGAATGTT
>JAEOUM010000181.1 GCA_016839275.1 Candidatus Thorarchaeota archaeon | reverse complement strand
ATGGACGGGTTGCTAAAATGATTGGCAAACCGAAGGCATATCGCGCAGTAGCCAACTCATTGCACAAGAATCCGCTCTTTCCTGTTGTCGCGTGTCATCGTGTTGTAAAGGAAGATGGTACGTTCGGTGGCGATAGAACTAGAGCTCAAGGACGATGCAAGCATTGTGAGGAAGAGGGAGTTCCAATCGATAACGGAAAGGTGAAGATGAGCAAGGAAATTCTCTTTTAATGCAGCTTACAAGAGGAGTATCAAACTATAGATACGTTGTTTCTGCCTTGTGTATATGCCCACAGGAAGGACACTTGTACTTCAACGGTCCCACCCATTCTACTAGTTCGGAATCTATTCTTGCTCCACATTGGCCGCAGAAAGGTTGTATTTGGTAGGAAACTGATGGCTCTCGATATCCAGATGCTTGAGTGCTGGATGATGGGATATCGTCATACGAAATTGCTCCCTGTGTGTATCCCTGAGAAGAGTCGGTCTTACCAGGTTTTCTCACCCAACCAACTATGAGAAGTATAAGTAAAACGAAGCCAAAACCTGCCATGGCAAACGGAATCCAAGTAAATATAGAAGGATGCGGTCCTGGACCCCATTCAGGCCAATCATTTGCGAAGTCGATAAAAAAGAATCCCATTGTGATGGCGATAGCAATCCAAATAATCAGGAATAAAACCACTATAATGCGTCCGCCAATTGATGCTGAAGTATGTAATCCCATCTTGCTCCCAACTCTCCAAGGAAGGCTAGTTACTTGCCTGAGTTTCCACCTGACGTCTTAAAGATATTTTCATCTAATTTGCTTAGTTTATTGAAGGGATTCAAAGCGAATCAATCCTCGTACAACCTTCTTCAGTGTGGCAACAAGCTCGTCCCTATGGATTCTGACTTGCTCCATTGAATCACGATCTCGAATCGTGACAGTTCCATCTTCTAATGTTGTATAATCAATGGTGATGCAAAAGGGTGTACCAACCTCATCTTGACGTCTGTATCTCTTTCCTATCGAACCACCCACGTCGAATTGTGCAATGAAACCAGCCTCTATGATTGAGTCAAAAATCTCACGAGCTGGCCCAAGAAGTTCATCCTTATTCATGAGGGGGAATACTGCAACCTGTATAGGAGCAACCTCAGGAGGAAACTTTAACCAGTCTGTGTCGCGAACCTTATTCTCAGGCTGGAAGGAATTATCGAGCAGGCAAAACAAGGGTCTCTCGATGCCAAATGCAATCTCAAGTACATTAGGTACTACAGGTTGCTTGTTCACGCTCACACTCAGTTTTTCTTTAGAGAACTCCTGATGGCGCGTGAGGTCATAGTTTCCTCGGTCATGAATACCGCAGCACTCAACCCAACCAAAGCTCTCTGTGTGAATCTCCACATCCCATGCATCTTTCGCATAATGCGCACGTTCAGTAGGAAAGTGTTGTCGAAGCCGGATCTTCTCCTCTGAAAATCCCATGTTCTTGAAGATAGAATATGTGAGATGAACACACCAAGCATAAGCGGGATTTTGAAAGTGACCTTTCTTGATTGCTTCGGACATCTTCATCTTCACAGGTTTGCTTTCGCCTTTTTGTTGTGTCTGGTACGGTAGAAGCGGGAGTACATCTTCTTTGATATCTTCAAACTGAGGCCAGTTCTTCTCATCCTCTTCAAGAATGAAGATTTGTCCTTCTGTCTGGGTGAACTCGCGTAGACGTAGCATACCCTGCCTAGGTGATATCTCATTACGATAGGCCTTTCCAATCTGAAAAACAGACATCGGGAGTTTGTCTCTAAAGAAGGTCAGAAAACGCCGAAATAGCAGATAGGTCGTTGTCGCGGTTTCTGGACGGAGATAAGCTTCCTGGTCTAAACCCAGTCGAGTCTTCAACATAAGATTGAATGATTCAACAGGACCTAGCGTGCTCTTGCATGAAGGACATGATATGTCGTGTGTTTTAATGATCTCAGTCAGTTCATCAATTGATTTTCCTGTAATTTTTATTCCAGGTGATTGTTCCTCAATCAGGTTATCAGCTCTATAGATCTGCTCACACTTTGTGCATTGAGTTATTGGATCAATGAATCCATCTAAGTGACCTGAAGCCTTCCAGACGATTGCTGGAGATACTGTCGGACATTCTACCTCCCAGAAGTTCGCACGAACAAAAGAGGAACGTATTTGATTCTCAAGTCGATTCTTCAGAAGTTTTCCAAGCGGGCCAAGGTCATAGAATCCAGAACTGCCTCCATAGATCTCCGGGCTAGGACCCCAAAAGAATCCGCGTTTCTTTGCCAAGCCAGTGATGATCTCGTTGAATTCTCGCTCTGAACTCATTGTACTCAACCATTCTGCATGGTCAATAGTATGTGAAATAAACCCTATGGTAGCAGTCTCATCTATTCGAGGGACATTCTTTTATGGAAATGCCGATGTTGAGTGTTATTATTGTCGAGGTCTAAAGATGGTTGATGATTCGAAACTCTCAGGATTTTTCAAACTCTCACGAGATGAACGCGTGAAGAAGCTCATTGAGGTCACTGGGCTTGGAGAAGAGGACCTTGGACCACTCGTCGATCCGAGCAAGATAGATCTAGAAATCCTGGACCATATGATTGAGAATGTGGTCGGAGCAATGACCCTTCCTCTAGGCATTGCAACAAATTTCAAGGTCAATGGGAAAGACTACTTAATCCCCATGGCGCTTGAGGAACCATCAGTTGTTGCAGCTGCCAGCAATGCTGCAAGAATGGCAAGAGACCTTGGCGGATTCATGGCAACTGATACAGGGCCAATCATGATAGCACAGATACAGGCTGTTGAAGTACCCACTCCGTTCGCTGCTAAGAATAAGATTATCGAGGCTAAGGAAGAATTACTGAAATTAGCGAACGAACAAGACCCGATCCTTGTTCGTTTTGGAGGAGGAGCAAGAGACCTCAGAGTCCGTAT
>JAEOUM010000180.1 GCA_016839275.1 Candidatus Thorarchaeota archaeon | reverse complement strand
TGAGAAGAACCCTCAAGAGATTCCAGTATATAGTATTGACTATTCGAAGACTTTTGACCCACCAGCAGTAAACAGCTTCGACAAAACACCAGTGGAGGTCACAATAGAAGTAACTAACAATGGTTCTGCGCGTTTGAACGAGATTACAATTGAGGACAATCTCCCAGATGATGTCATGCCTCCAACTAGTGAGCACATCACTGTATGGATTAGGGGTGAAGAATTTAATGGGCCTTATGAGTTTCTGATTGATCCAGAAGACCAAGACCCAGAGAAGCCTCATAAAATGACCTTCAGAGTTGAAGACCTGAAAAACTCCGGTGGAGAACTCGAACCCGGCGAAAGCCTCATGATTAACTACGCTGTTATGGCATGGCGAAATCGTCCTGAGAAGGAGTATCCAGCACCAGTCACGTGCATAGCTAACACTGAACCAGCTGGAATCCCTGCGGTAATGGCAAGTCCTGAGGATGGACATAAGCTTGGAGTGATTTACAAGAAACGTGCGATCTCCACAAAGAAAGCGATCAATAAGGGAGCTGGTGTTGGAGAGTACATCGTTGTGCTCGTCGTATCGAATAATGGCGAAGTTACCGCTGAGAATGTCAAGATAACAGATTGGATTCCTGCGGGTTTCGAATATGTGTCCACGGATCCAGAAGACGATGCACCAGAAGTATCTACTGCCGCTGATGGGACCCATATGGTATGGTCTTGGACCCGAATGAATCCTGGCGACAAAAAGAAAATCAGAGTAACTGTGCAGGGCGAAGGCGAATACGAACGTCGTGAGCCTGAAGTTTCATCAATCTAACAAAAT
The DNA here is from genome assembly GCA_016839275.1 of Candidatus Thorarchaeota archaeon. Classification (GTDB taxonomy): domain Archaea; phylum Asgardarchaeota; class Thorarchaeia; order Thorarchaeales; family Thorarchaeaceae; genus SMTZ1-45. Next base: position 4,398 of record JAEOUM010000180.1, on the reverse strand, counting down.
CAAACAGCTTGGAATGGGCGAGGGTGTATTTGCCCTTTACCCATTCTGGAGCACTACTCTTTTTCTTCGTTCTCAATCTGTTCAAGTTCTCTGCGCGTATCCTCTAACTCCGCATCAATGTCCTCGAGTGGGGCGTAATCCTCTTCCCCTTCAGATAGATGTGTATCGAGATTATAAAGTACCTTGAAACCAGAGAGTGTTTTATGTAATGCATTTGAGATTTCAATTATAGCGCTCCCAAGATTCGCATCGGTCATGTCTACATCACTGTGTTCATACACAAAGTCAAAGGCGCCTCTAACGGGTTTAAAACCAAGCTCCAAGAGTTTGCTTATCACCTGAGAGGGAGATGCACCTTCACTATAAAACCAGACTGACACTCGGGTAACATACTTAGTCATTGTCGATCACTCAAATTGTTTAGATAATGCGACGCCTCTTGATTTTCTTTATGACCTTTTTCATCAGACATTTAATTCATCTATGAACGACTAATGAGAAGTCCTCGTGATTCAGGGTATGCTCCCATTGACTGATACAATCACAAGTTAGATGCTCAAGAACAGTAGGATTTTGACTCAGAGAAAATTGACGAATTGCCTCAACGATGTTAGTGTCACATTTTCCGCAGTTATGGGCACCCCTCCTTTTTCCACCAGCTACCGGATCACAGACAATCTTCATCCATCCATCAGAGATACTGCTCGCTTCTCGAAGAACCTCTACAACACTCCATAACCAAGGAGGTCTATAGTTACCTCTTGTCCAGAGTTTCTCAACGAGTGTATCCTTCTGTACATTGACGGGATTCAAAGAAATAGTTGTGACGCCCAATCTTCTTGCTTCCTGGATTGTAGCTATTGCATCTAGGAGGGCGTCCCTCTCGGTCAGCAGTGGAGGCTTGAGCAGTACATAAGCACGCATCCCTATATTGTAGTTCTTTGCAGTCTTCAGAGCATCCTTGAACATTAGCAAATCGAAGTTCTTGTTTATGCATATAGTTCGAACCGTGTCACTCACACTTTCAAGACCCATTCCGATTTCGATAGTCCGGTCGCCTAGTAATTCTCGAATGCTTGATAGGATAGAATTACTGACATACTCAGGTCTTGACTCAAGGATTACTTCGCGTATCCGTTCATCCTCCGCGATTAGCCTAAGGATTTCAGATCTTGCTTCCATAGGAATCTCTTCATTGTCTAGAAAACTACCACTAGTGTAAATTTTGACGGATAAAGGAGCCCTCTTCATCTCCAATTCCTTCATAGCGAATTTGAATTGGGCTACTATCTGATCAGAAGTGGGCATTTCCTGAACACCATCAAGTAGGTAGCTACACATAGTACACCCTCCAGAATCGCTCCGAGCGTGTGCACATCCTATCGTGGACAGAACAATGGCAAGTGCAGTTCCTTGCTCTCGACCAACTCTAGCAGACGCTGTCCACCTAGCTGATGGTCTTGTGGGGTCTCTTTTCTTCCTCTGCTTGAGTGAACTTCCTCTAGCTTGAAATGTTGCCTGACGAATAACTTCATTGATGCGACTTAGAGATTCTTCCATGTGACGTTCTCACTCCTTCTTATGTCGAATAGTTACAGCTCTACCTCTTTTCAACTCGCACATCTCACGACCAGACATCTCACTTCGACCAACGGCAATTACATCATCAGACCCATTGATGACGATGACTTCATCTCCAGGCCGTATCATATAATCAGCTTCTTGAACACCTACTGCGAAGATAGACCCACCTTTGACGTTTTGAGCCTCAAGTCGGACCCAGTAACGTTTGAGTGGCGCAAGAAGTCTACCACCAACTAATGTGAGTGAGAGCGTCCCACTCTCTGCTACGTAGGAACAGACCTGTTCCCCATCGACGGTACATAGAATCAGTCTATACGGCTTTCCCTTGAGTTTTGCATGCTCAGGAACTAGCACCTTACCAGCTCCTTTTCCAAACTGATAATCTGCTGTTGCTGATACTATTCCCTCTAATTCCGTTCGGGGACCTCCAGATATGGAGAGGATCTCTTTCAGATCAAGGAGTGACTCTTCTAAAGCATCTAATGACTCCCGACTTGTTGCTCGACCCTCAGGTGTCGTATAAATCAAACTTTGTTCTATCTTTGATTCGGCAGCTCTCACAATATCCAGATAGCCGCCAGAAACATGAGCTATGACAACCGAGGAGTTACTGAATTTTTTGAGGTGGTTAACTAGCGCATTTGCTCCAATCGCAATCTCTTCTGTGTCCCAGTCCCCAGTTACAGGAATGTCGTATTGCCCAGCAGGATAGATACGTTCTAGTTCTCGTGGAACAAGCCCAAGTGGTGAGGTCAATATTACCTGAGCCACCCTAGACTCCATACCACTCAAAGCGGATTCGATTACAGCATTGAATCTTTTGTGAGATTTGGAGTCAGAATATGGTTTCCTAGCAGAACACGGGAGAAGCAATATGATAGGTTTGTTGTCGGGAGCTGAATACCTACTTGCAACATAGTCTCTGAATCTTCGCACTACTGGAGCATTATAGGATTCCGAGCCAATCACAGGAAGTGCATCGGGACCAGTTGTTGGAGAGAACTCCTCAATGAATGGATAGAGTTCTCTGTTAACAAGTCGAACAAGTGATGCGTGTGCAGGACTGTTGTGAGTGGTACTTTCGACCAACCATCTGAGGCGGCCAGATCGCATGGCTTCTTTTGATTCAGAGATGATAGTTTTGTAGATGTTAAGATTATGTTCTAGCAGAATATTGAGTAAGTCTTCTTGCTTAGCTGTGTCAAGTTTAGCACAAGCAGGACATGAACAGAAGCGATAACCTGTACCAAGCTCGATTTTCTCAGCACCGTTCTTCCACAATCTTACACCATTTGCAGCCGCGTCTTGTGAGTAACCAATGTCAATGATGTCAAATCCTGTGTAATGAAGGAGTGGTATTAGACCAGGCTCAATTCGACCTACGGCTAGTGTCATCATAAATAGCGGTAGATGACTTCGTAGGTTAATCGCACCAAAGTCTCGAGGACCTAATTGACCATCGAAAGAGAATGCAGCACCATGAGACCCGAACTCTGTTAATTTAACAATCGATTCAGGTTTTGCCACTGAGGGTATACGAATAATGGTCCTTGAGGGATCAATGCTTGGCGTGATTCTTGAGAGGACTTCCTGTTGATAGGCAAAGACTAATTCAGATGCATCAGGGGAAATGGTGGCAAGTGAAATTAGAGATGGAAGAATTACTGAATCATTGTCTCGTATTTTTGGTAGGGAAATTTCATCGAGCTGACTAACAAAGGGTAGTGACACCAACATAGGTTTCTCTGAGAGAGGTTCATCTCTGCCTATAGCCCCGTACGCAATAATAGAATCACTAGAAGTGAAAGATGAAGTCAACAGTGGAGTAGCAAATGTCGTTGATCCTAAGATATACTCACCAACACGCGCTGGACCATCATGACCACGACCGATACGAAACTCAGCCATTTGATATTCACCTCATCAGACTAGGGGTTGATACCCCATGTACCCCTCTGTGTCAACTGTTGTTTCCACTTTATCGAGGATTCGTTTGATACTTTCGAGTGCACCAAGTTTAAACAGAGGACTGTTGTTATTACCGCAGTGGTATGAATATGTGCATAGAGGACATCCATCTATGGTCTTGCAGTCGCAGTTCTCAAGGATTGTTCTTGCCCGTCTGAAAGCCTCATCTAATTTCCTGAACAGAAGTTTGGATGCACCATTTCCACCCGGACTACCATCATAGACGAAGATAATTCCTGAGTCACCCATCGAAACACCACCTATCTCTCGTGTACCTCCTCCAGTGAGCATGTCACTGGATTCTATCACTACATGCTCAAGAGCATGAAAAGCTCCACCAAAGAGTTCTGCAGGACCCAGACGAGGACCTTCAAGACTACTCAAATTTCCGGATGTGAGGTCGTTGACAGCTTTGACTGGTTCTGGTGCTGTGAAGGCAAATCCTCGAGTACGATATTTGTAAATGAGAGGCGTCGAAAGACTAGACCGATTCAAGACCCGACCCGTTCTTGTTTCCTTCTTCACATAACCATCAACGGTCTGGGTCATCTCAAGGGTGCAATAGACAGCATTCAGACCCAGAATCTTACTTCTCTCAACTATGTCTATTATCCTAGGCATTGTTGAGTAAAGGGGTTTAGTGTGCGCGCTTCTGTCAGCATGAGGCACAACGGAGGCACGTCCCAATCCGGGGGCGTACTTGAAGTCGACTGACATGTAGTTCTTGCCACCATGAAGATAGATGGCTCCTGGATGAAGCTCCTGAGCCGCCATTGGCATTGATCGTTCCCCGAGACCTTTGTTTCCAGTTTTAATCTGAACTGGGTCACCAATTCCTCTGATGCT
>JAEOUM010000179.1 GCA_016839275.1 Candidatus Thorarchaeota archaeon | reverse complement strand
TGGGAGAGTGCTATTGCTCATAGTGGTTTGCTCAATCAAGCTCGAGAGATGATAGTACAAAACAAGAATATCACAAAGCTCGAAGAGGGAGACAAGGCGGGGTGTATTGTTGCAGATCTCTCTGTGATAGATGAGTTCAAGGATATGAAGGATCCATACAAGATCCTATTCCGGTCTGATGGTACAAGAACCTACACTGGGGCAGATGTCGCACTGCAGTTATGGAAATTTGGGCTTGTTAAAGATCCCTTCCATTACACACTCTTTGAAACACAACCTAATGACAAAGATGTTCTTCGAACCTCATTGAGAGGAAAGAAGGTGAATCTTGGCTCATTTGACATTGTGCTAAATGTGATAGCTTCTAGACAAGCTCACCCTCAGAAGATGGTCTACACAATTCTTGATCTCATGGGATACCATAAGGAGTCTGAGAACTCGCATCATATTGCATATGAGTTTGTGGGCTTAGAAGAGGAAGACTTCTCAGGACGGCTTGGAACTTGGATTGGATTTTCTACAGATGATGTATTGAATAAGACAACTGAACTAGCTGAGATTGAAGTCCATAAACGCAATCCAGAGGAAAGTGATGAAACAAAGAAGGAGATTGCTAATCAAGTAGCAGTAGGCGCAATTCGATATTTTATGCTCAATGCTTCTCCAGATAGGAAAATAACATTCAGATGGAATGAGGTACTTGATTTCCAAGGTGACGCAGCGCCATATCTTCAATATTCACTAGCAAGGGCACATAGAATAATCGAAAAGATTGACAATCCTTCAGAGAAGAGCCTCGACTATCATATCCTCAACTCTGACGCTGAGTTTGAGCTAATGAAAGCAATCGCTAAATTCCCTGAAGAAACCCTAGATGTTGCAAAGTCAATGAAGAAGGATGTCTGGGGGACAAGTTTTGCATCCAATAGAGTAACTAGCTATGGATTTGGGCTCGCTACTTTGTTCAGCAAGTTCTATGATTCATGTCCAGTATTGAGAGCAGAGCCAGGAGTTAAAGCGGCTAGAATCGCACTGGTTAAGACATTCATTATCACCATGACAAACTGTCTAAATCTACTAGGCATTCCGGTAGTGAAACGAATGTAGTCTAACCTGATGTAACATTGGCTCGTTCTACAACAATAGAAGGTGTAATCATCGAAAAGGTGGCTCGACTATCATTCCCAACATGGCTGATTCTCTTCAAGAGATCACGCATGTTTATTCCAATCAATGTGTTCTTGAGTGGGTGTTGAACCTCACCATTTTTGACATAATAGCCTTCGATGATCATTGCGCTAAGGTCTCCTGTCGTCATATTGGGACGATCGCCGGTATTCCTGCAAACCACGCCCGTATCCAATTCGGAGATGAACGTGTTCAAATCACCTTTCCCTGGTGATACCATAAAATTCGTGGTTGAAATACCGGGTAATCCTGAATACGAGGGCCTACTTGCGTTGCCGGTGTTATCCACACGATCCTTGTTTGCAGTGTAGGAATTGTGAAGGAGGCTTTTCAGTATACCATTTTCAATTACTGAAGTGCGCTGGGATGGAAATCCTTCTGCGTCAAATGACCGCGTTCCAATCCCACCAGGTAGAAGACCATCATCAACAATCTCCAGCTTCTCGGAGGCAATCTTCTCTCCAAATGCGTCAGCAATGTAAGATCTGCCCATTTGGACCTCCTCAGCATTTACTGCATCTGCAAAACCTCGACTAAGGACAGCACTTGCACCGAGTGGTGCAAACACCACAGGCATTTCTCCACCTTCTATTATCTTTGGGTGAAGGAATCCGATTGCTAGCCTCCCAGCACTCCGACCAACCCATTCTGGATCAATCTCATTAAATTTTCGCGATATTTGATACTCGTAGCTCGCGGTTTGATCATCATCAGCTTTAATGATAGGATAGGAGTAGATGGAAATGGATGTCCTAGGCTCTGTCTTGGCTATTCCTAGGGAATTCACTATCGCGTTCATACTAGACGAACTCTGAACCCCAGCTTCAATAGCATAGTTATATCCATCTAATACTTGTTTAGTGGCATCGATGGCTCGAATAATTAACTCAGCAGTCACCTCTGCAGTCATATCATGGATTTCTTTATCAAAGAGACCCTTGGCATTTTGATAATTGGAAAGAGATTCTGGGAGTGTATGAAAATCAGGGTCTGGAATTGAAGCTCTTGCAAGACTCAATGAATGATTGACCGCCTCTTCGATATCAGAATCATCGAGAGTAGTGACATATGCAAAACCAATCTTCTTGTCAATTATAGTGCGGATACCAATGCCAGCGTCTTTGGATTCGCTTGCACCCTTGATAGCATTGTTCTCAGCCTCTATCTCGAAAGACCTACTTTGAGCCAAATAGACCTCAGCTTGGTCAGCTCCCAGCTTTTCAGCTAGTTTTACAGCTTTCTCACCAATAGTAAGTAGAGAATCAACCATTTACATACCTCCCACAGGCACTTCCCTGATTCTTGCATGAGGCCCACCAGTCATTGTAGGTACAGCCTGGCCATTCTTACCACAGGTTCCTGCATCAAGCATGAAGTCATTCCCAATTGCATCGACCTTTGCGAGCACCTCGAGAATATTCCCGGCAAGGGAAACATCCCGAACCATTTGACCCTTCTCTCCGTTTTCAATCAAGTATCCATGACTTGCTTGAAACATAAATTGACCCTTCGCTGTCTGAGTATAGCCATAATTGAAACTGCAGAGAAGTATCCCTTTCTTGGTGTCTTGGACAAGTTCTTCGACCTCCCAGTCCCCTGGTTCCATGAAAGTATTGCTCATCCTTGGAAGAGGTTCATGCATGAAAGACTGGCTCCTTGATGCACCGTTTGGTTCTAGGTCAAGTCTACTCGCAGTTTCTAGGCTATGTAGTAAATCTGTTAGGATACCCTCTTTGACTAGAAGACGTTTCTTTGTCTTTGTTCCTTCCCAATCATATTCGTAGGATCCTCGCATTCCTTCTAGTGTTGGATCATCGCTGATGCTAAGATTCTCAGGACCCACTTGCATCCCAATTTTGTCTTCTAACACCGTTGCATGAGCTGGCCAATTATCAGCTTCAACTGCATGACCGAATGCTTCGTGGATCATCACTCCATTAAGGATAGGGTCCATCACGACATTATACACTCCGCCTTTGACAGAAGTTGAAGAGAGTAAGTCAATTACAAGTTCTGCAGCGGCAGTTCCGATATTCTGTGCCTCTTCTTCATCCATAATTTCGTATCCGCCACGCACACCTAACGACTTGAAGACACGTTGTCTATTTGTTCCTTCTTTTGCAGTGGGAGCAGAGATGATTCGCGGAATTGAGTTCTGAGTATAGACATTTGTACCAAGAGAATTAGCAAGATAGAGCTCGGTCCAGAGATCTCCATATATTGTACGTGTTGAAGATATCCGAGTGTCATAGTCCCTCGCCTGGTCATCTATTGCCTTGACAAATGCCATCTTCTCCTCGATAGCAATTTTGCTGAAGGGCTTTTTCACTTTGTAATGAGAACGAGCTTGAAATGATGGGCCTTCGATCTCAAACTTCTCAGCAACCTTCTCTTTGGTGGCAATGGCCATCTTTGCTACAGATTCGCCAGTCGTTCGCATTCCACTCTTGGTCAAGTCAGTAGTCTGGGCAAATGCCCATGCACCATCAATAAACGCTCGAATCCCAGCACCCTTGAGTCGGGATGAAAGTGATTGCTTGGAAACACCATCATTTAGTTCGATGATTGTAGTAGCTGTGTTTTCGATTCTCACATCTGCGAAGTGGGCACCAGTCTTTAGGGCAGCCTCAATAGCTGTCTGTGCAAGGTCTTCCATGGATATCTCCTTTGCTCGCTTGGAGCGATTCATGGTGTGTTTTAACTTCTATGGCATGGACAATCGTTAGTCATTTTTTAATAAATATCAGGAATGTTGCATGAGTAATACACACGTTATTCTTAGGTAATGCCTCGTAAAGACATGGTAACCGGAGGTACTCAGTTGACAGAAGAGCCTACATCTGAACGATGCCAATCTTGCCAGAATAACAGGGCAACTCACATGTGTGAGGACTGTGGAGCGGCACTCTGCTCAGATTGTCTTGATAATAGATCGAACGAGTATATTGTATGTGGCGATTGTCATCACTCTTTAGGAGAGCCCATTCCCGGTGAGAAATTTGAAAGCTGCCCTGAGTGTAAATCTGAGAATCTTACAAAAGGTAGGCGTACTGTAGACATCTGTACTAGATGCCATTCTGCACGAGTTGTAGTATTGGAGGATAAAAGAAGGACATTAGCTCTTGAGATGCGCCATGCAATAATGACAATTCAATATGGACATACTAAACTTCGTGAATTTAACAACAAACTTAGTATAACTAAACGACTACTAGTTTCTCTTAGAATGGCGAACTTTCTCCACTATAAATGGCTAGAGGAAAAAATTGAGGCGATACAAGAAGAGTTACCTGCAATCAAGAACAGAATTGGAAGCCAAGCAGAAATAGTGGCAAGAAGGATGGCTGCTGAAACAAAGAACTTCATCGACTATGCTCTTTGGAATCCCTCACAGTTTCCTTTCATTGAAGGGATAACAAATCGAATCACGGAGCTAGGTATCTATTATAGACAAAATGTTGACGAAGCACTTGAACCACTGAGAAATACATTGAAGGATGTTAAGAGACAGTTAGATGGTCTTGAATACTACAAGAATCAATTCACAGACTTCTATGAACATAGTCAGCTCTCTGTTGGAGAGCTACCTGTCTGTGCTCTACCTGATGTGAAGGTAGCAGGAAGTGATTTTCTCAAGAATGACAAGGCCTTGGGGACATTATATCTGACAAATAAGAGACTCCTCTTTCTGGCAGAAACCGGAAGAGTCCGCAAAAAGATAGAAGCGGTCTTTGACTTCCCACTACTATACTTGAAATCGATTGAAGAGGATGGAAGGTTCAGGAAAAGGCTAGTGCTAAAGTTAAAACAGGGAGAAGTACGAATATCCTGTACAGACCAGACGAAAAAGGTCCTGCCCGACTATGTGGAAATAGCTCGGAAATTTGAGAGATACGTTCAGACAGATATGCAGAGAGTTCGAAAAATCGAGCAGGATGAAGTCAGTATTAGTGATGTTCGATTGAAGATTGAGGGGATGGTCTACTCACTGCTGTCACCAAATAAGAGGCATGATGAAACAACACCGCCATTACGACCCGATTTTGGATATCAAACTCAACCATGGGCTAATCCTCGGGATCAATCGAGAGGAATTCCCTATGGAACTGGTTATGCTTCTCCAGAGTACTTCAGAAGAGACCTAGAAAGAACTATTGGACATGTTGAACCAAGTCGCAATTATGACACTCAGTATCGACCAAACACTTCGGTCGATGTTCTTCAGAGAGACGCGGAATCAATCTATGGGGCTATAAGGGAAACTGTACACCTATTGAGAGATGGTCGTCTGGTCACTGAAGACTTCATCCGTAGGTATAAAGATCTCATGAGAAACTCGTATCTGAACCGACGAGAGATCCAACGCCGTTCGGCAGAATCTAGAGAGCGCCTCTGGTGACAATCTAGATTCCTAGTTCTCGTTCTAATGACTTGATGTCGTCTTCAAGAGATTCTACTTCACCCATTGGTCTCTTGACTGAAGAAGCATCTGCAAGACCAGCTTCAATATCTATCTCCTGCATGGCAGCTGACAGATCTTCAGAAGAAATCTCCATAGTAGAATCTAGGGCTTCATCAGATATACTAGCTTCAATCTCGAATTCCTCAAGTCTCCTAGCTATCTCATCGACATTTGCCACGACTTTCGATGCATCAGTAGAATCACCTAGCATACCAAGAATCTTGGCTACTTCTTGAAGTGCAAGAGAGGTCTTTGCGGATGTCTGAGCTCGGTTTAGATGAGCAAGAATCTTCAATATTTGAAGCCGCGATTTATCAACAGAGAGCGCGTAACGTCGAAAACGAATCATCTCAGTAGCATATGTCTGGTACGCATCTGCTTGCCCAGCTTTCCGTGCACGTACAGCCCGAGCCCTTGTGTCACGTTCCTCTTTCTCAAGTTTATTTCTCTGTCGAGCAAGCTGTTTACTAAGTATTCGCAGACGACTAGAAATCTCACCAACGTCAGGTTTTTTCTTACCCCAAGCAAATGCCTTTCTAATTGAAGCCAAAGATTTCACCTTTTTTCTAGAGTACCAGCTCAGGTCATTGATTGCGGACTATTCGTTTAAACCTTCGCAGCTATTCACTCTCAAGAACGCGCTCTAATAGTATATCTTGTAATCAGCACAGAAAGTCTTAACATCCTACAGATAATGTACACATGAACGCGCATGGCCGGATCGGATAGTGATAGATTGGACCAAGGGCTCAAGAGTCTTCTCGACAGAGCCATAGAACTCGATCAGAGAGGGATGAAGAATGAGGCATGTCAGCTCTACCTCAGGGCGAGCAAAATACTCATCAAACTTTCAAACTCCGCCTCACTCCCAACTATAAGAAAGCATTACTTCGACCGCGCTCAAGAATGCGTAGATAGAGTAAGGTTTCTCTCTGGTATCAAGAAGAGGACAGCTGGACCAGTCGATGGGCTCGTTGTTCCACCAAAGTCAGATGTTGGTTCTCCTGAGCCAGTCTCAATACAGCAGACCTCTAAGGCAGAGCAGGATCTCGATGAAGATACAAAGAGACTGCATGAGATGATATCGGATACAATCATCTCTGAGCGCCCCAACATCAAGCTATCTGAGGTCGCTGGACTTGAGGATGCCAAACAAGCGATTAATGATGCTATAGTCACGCCCATGAAGCATCCGGAACTCTTCAAAGGAAAGGCAAGACAACCCTGGAGAGGAATCCTATTCTACGGACCTGCAGGTTGCGGGAAGACTCTCATTGCAAAGGCAGTTGCATCAGAGGTGAATGCGACATTCTTCAACGTTTCTGCTGCAAACATAGTCAGCAAATGGCTTGGAGAGTCGGAGCGACTTGTCATGAGTCTGTTTGAACTAGCCAGAAAGAATCAGCCTGCGATCATTTTTGTTGATGAGCTCGATTCCATAGGAGTATCTCGTTCTGGAGATGATGTCGGAGGAGAGCGGCGGCTCAAGACGCAGCTCTTGACGGAACTTCAGGGTCTTGGAAGTAATCCCGAGGATCGAATCACTCTGATTGGAGCAACAAACCTACCTTGGGAATTGGATTTTGCACTTCGATCGAGATTTGAAAAGAAGATACATGTGCCGCTTCCTGGAAGAGAGGCAAGAAGAGCAATATTTGAAACTCACATGGAGGATATTGAGGTCTCTCCAGCTGTCGATTATGAAGAGATGGCAGACCTAACCGAGGGGTATAGCGGGAGAGATATTAGCATAGTCTGTCGAGAAGCAGCGATGGAGCCAATACGGGATCTTCAACGCACTGGAAGAATGGACGATGAGAGAGAAATCTTGGACATCCGACCTGTTTCTAGGGATGACTTCTTGAGTGCAATCGAGAACATCAGACCAGCAACTCCCCCAGAGGATGTCAGAAGATACATTGACTGGGCGGAGGGTTCCTAGAGATTGGGGATGAAGGAGAAGAAGAGAGAGAAACCTAGAGAAGAGGTTTCCCAAGAACCTGAAGGCTCCGAATCTGTAAAAACAGGCCAAAGAGAAGAAACTACATCATTAGCTGAACCACAAAGCCATAGCCCAGAAGTAGTTGTTGAGGATGTTAAAGCAGCTACATCTGAGGCCATTCAAGAGATAGAAGTACTCACAGATGAAGCAGAAGTTGAAGAGCCAGCTGATGCATTCATAGCAGTGACACCAGCTTGGGGTGGTCCAGAGGAAAGTGAATGGATGTATGGCATTCCTCCTAGAGAAGAAGACAAAGTGCTTTGGGCTGAGGAGTGGTCGGACTATTTACTTCAGTGGGCTGAGCAGAATGAAGTTCATGTGCTATCACTAGCTGTATTCATCAGCAAACCTCCTTTCAAAGACCTTAGAAACAAGGTTGATTCCTTCAAGATGATTGCACGGGTCCTAATCGACAAGGAAGTAGCAGAATGGGGTGACAGGAGGAAACGTCAGCTTAGAATATATTGGAAACCTCTCGAGGATTGGGCAGACATAATATATGATTGGTCATTAAAAACAGGAAAACTTCGACTTGATGTCAAATCCATCCTTATACAAGAAGCAAAGGAGAGTTTCGCAAAGCTTCCTGAAAACGATCTATATATCGTAATGGCATTGATGATTGAGAAGGGTTATGCTGAGTGGATTGACAAGAAGAAAGGTGCGATTTTGATATCTACCTAGTATATTCCCAAATTCGATGGTTCAGACTTATCCCGTGACCGAAGACCCGGGAAGTAATATCGTCCTCCTGTGGAGAATCGAATGTCAGCGACAGCCATTCCAGTTTCCACAAGACTAGTGAGTACCTGACGTGCATGATCTTCAGACCATTTGAGTTGCATCATTACATCTTCGATTGATACATGACCTTTTGACGCAGCCAAGTTGACAACATCAGCTTGGTCACGACGGAGCTCAAGAGGTCTTAACTCCACAACCTTAACACCACCACGAAGTGTTCTGATTCCTGGTATAAGTCCATTATCAGACACTCGATTGACGGCTTCTATCACATCATTGTAAGTTACAGATTTGATTTCAGGAAGACGACGCACAACCTCAACAATTAGCTCAGCAAGACCCATCAAACCTTTGGAAGCGTGTTCTGTGGCAACATCAAGTATTGCTAGTCCTATGTAGTCATAGTATTGATCAGCATTCATACCTTGATAGGACTTTGCAGGAGTATAATCTCGGAGCCTAAGAAGGTCTGAAGCGTCAGGGAAAGTTTCCGTTATTCGCTCCCCAGAAAAGAATCCACCGATGTCTAAACCAATGCGTTTCAAGTCATCAATATGGTTCCGTACCTCCTGGAGAAGAGCTTGCGATTCTCTTTGAAATGACCCAATATCAACAGCGCCTAGGTCATACAGTTTCTTTAACTGGTCAAGAGTTGCAATGGAGGCATAAAGCTCCGTTTCAAGTCGCTCCTGCATAGGTGATAGTTCCTTCTCTATTCTGAAAGTCTGCATTAAGCTGACAAGACTCATTCTGATATTCGTGCTTTAAGAGAGAGTATTATCAGGAAGTTTCCCAGAAAAAGAAGGAGGGCTATTTAGCCCTCAAAAGAAATCAGCTAGAAACTCATTTGCCTGTACTGGGTACTAGTTCTGAGAGGATATAGAATCCAATGAATCCACATACTAACGCCAAACCCATGAAGAGTGCAATCATGTAGGGGATTCCTATAAAAGATGTCGTTGTAGTGTTAATGAATGCAATCATCTCCGAAGCAACAACACCAAGATAGATAGACAACAAAATCAAAGTTCCACTAAAAGATAGTTTCAACCTTATTCCCATAGGCAATTTCACCTCACCGACGGCGCCTCTTCTGAATGAATATAGGTTTTCCATTTGTAGCAATTGAATCAGTATTCAAGATGCTTTTGCATACTGGTCGGGAAAAGCTTTGATTACTTAGGGTGTGAGTCTATCTCGGTCACGAGGTAGCAATGTGGCTTCTCGAATGTTGTCAATACCAAGTAGCTGCATCGTCAATCTTTCAACACCAAGACCTAGCCCGCCATGCGGAGGAGCGCCATACTTGAAAGGATCCAAGTAGAAACTGAAATCCTGTGGATTGAATCCTTTTGCCTTGAAGCGTTCGACAAGAAGGTCGTAGAGATGTATCCTCTGGCCCCCAGTTGTGATTTCCATTCCTTTGTAGGTGAGATCGAAGCTCTCAGTCATACCTTCATCAGTCATGCTTGGCATTGTGTAGGCAGGGCGAAGTTCTAGGGGGTAGTGCGTGATGAAGACCATATCAGTTCCGAATTTTTCAGGGAATAGTTTCCCCAATAGCTGTTCGCTTTCGGGATCAAGATCATCAGTCGGTGCCAAATCTTTCCCTGCGTTATTTAGAAGATTAATCACCTCAGCATACTTCACCCTCTTGAAAGGCACCTTTGGGACAATAAGATCTACATTAAGCAGGCTGAGTTCCTGAGCTGCAGCCTTCTTCGTCTTTTCAAAGGAGTAGTTGAGCATTTTTTCTTCCATCTTCATGACATCCTCTACTCCACTTATCCAAGCCATTTCAAAGTCAAATGATGTATACTCATTGACATGGCGGCGTGTGTTGTGTTTCTCAGCTCTGAAGACTGGAGCAATCTCAAAGACCCTACCAAATCCCGCTAGAAGCATCAGTTGCTTGTAGAACTGTGGACTCTGAGCAAGGTATGCCTTTCTCTCAAAATACTTCACCTCAAAGAGGTTGGCACCACCTTCCGTGGCTTCCGCGACAAGCTTTGGGGTGTGTATCTCAACAAAATCGTTCTTTTCAAGAATCTCTCTAGCATAGCGTACTAGACTATGCTGAACCCTGAAGATTGCGTTAATTGTTGGTTTTCTGAGATCGAGTATGCGATGATTGAGGCGTGTATCTAAATCAATGTCAGTCTTGCCCTCAACAACATCGATAGGAAGGCGTTCAGCAGTGTTCAGAATGCTAATTCTTGTTGGTATCACTTCGACTCCGTTGGGCGCTTGCGCTGAAGCAACAACTTTCCCATGTACTGCCACCGCGTACTCAGGTTTTAGCTGTCCTGCAATCTCGAAGACTTCTTCGGAAACCTTCTTCTGAGGGATAGTAATCTGAACAGTCCCGTGTTCATCTCGTAGGACCAGAAACTTGATCTTTCCCTTATCGCGAAGAATATGTGTCCAGCCCATAAGTACGACCAGAGAGTCTGCAAGTTCTGGTGTTATTTGATTGCTGAAGTGAGTGCGTCGTTCATTACCAATTGGTACAACGCCTGCTGCTCTGTAGTAGTCCATATGATACGCCTCTATCTGATTAGTTCATTTCGGAGCTTGGTAGATTATGAGGCTTTTGGAGAGAGGAATCTGGAGAAGTTGAAGATGGTCTATTGAATCTGAAGACCATCTTCTTTTTTTTTGTCCTACTACATAGGCGCCTGCACCAGCTCGTAGACCCTCTCCCGCGCATCCTCTTGATGTTCTGCCTCTTGAATAAGTCCTAAAGCCTTCAGTCGACTAAGACCATAGTTGACCGTACGGGGAGGCAGATATGTTGTGCTTATCAGGTCCTGCCGGGTCATCCGGCGCCTGCCCTTAAGAAGCACGTAGAGGAATTTCGCAGAAGGAGGTAGTGATAAGAACGAGCGTCTGGCAAACGTGATCCCACCTATAGATTATTGCCATGAGTTTTGTACCTCCATTTGATTTGCACATTGAAACTTCTATTTATTGATAAATCTTGACATTTGAGTCGTTCTAAACTAGAAAACAGGAGGAGTCAAGTCATGGGCAGGACATTATCTTATTCTCAGAGTGCAATAGAAAACTGCGGAGGTACACTAGGGAACAGGAACTTGTTCTTCAACAGCAGGCATACTTGGTCTCTCGTTTATTAGCCAGAAATCGATTATCTTCTGTAGCAGATCAGAGATACCTTGGCCAGTTACACTTGAAGTTTCCATGAAGAAAATTGGATGATTTTGATTCTTACCCCCAATCCTCTTTGCCGCCTGATTGCAGAATTCTTGAGCCTCTTCGGTTGTCACAGGGGTGTCGATTTCATCCTCATCATCGAACACAGGATGATCTCGCAAATCGGTCTTGTTTCCTACTATTATTATAGGAGGCGGTATCAAAAATGAGTTGGTAACCTCACGTACCCAAAAGTCAAGACTGTCGAAACTCCATCTATCAGCGACTGAATAAACAAGTACTACAATCCCAGTTCCTGTGTAGAACTCTGTCTTTGGAATCTTATTCTCTAGACCCTGAGGAAAAGTCCAAGCATCAAGTCGTATATTCCTTTCATCAGTTCCTATAATATTGCTGTGAGGCAAGTTTTGGATTTCTGATGTGTTTTGAGATGTATTATCATTGGTTATCTTCAGATTACATTCAAAGAGGATGCTCTTTATCCCGACTCCACGTTCACCAAGGAACAGCACTTTCAAATCGAGTAATTCAGAACTTACTTCTGCAGGTACTTCTTCAGCTGGAACAAGATCTTCCAACTGCTCTACAGCATCAGGATCATCCCAGATGAATTTCTGAGATTTCTTCGTTTCAGATGTTGACTCTGTCCTTGGCGTTGGAGTACTAACTGGAATATTTTCGGAGTGGAATGAATAGATTAGTCCAGTTACCTCTTCACTTAGAGGCAAATCCCAAATGCTCGGTTTTTGCTCTGCTTCAATCTCTGGTTTGACATCATTCTGAGTTGGTGATAGGATCAGGAGACTTCTCGTGATTTCCTCGGGGACATCAGAAGTGCGTAAAGGCGATAGGAAATCATCCTTCAACGAGTCGAGAGCAGTCAGTGTTCTTGAAAGTTCAAGCAAATCCTCTTTTGTCAACTGCTCTTCTCCAGGTATTCGTTCAACCTCTGGGAGACCAATCCTTTTCAGAATAAACTTGAGAATTGTTGCAGGAACATTATAACCTCTCAGATAGGTAAACCGTTGAACTTCCTCCATAACATCCCTGAAAGACCTACCGGTATATTTGATTCTCTTCACAACACCTTCGTGTGAAATATATACTCGATCAACCTTGGAACTTATTTCCAGGTTCGTTCCCGGGATTTGCATTGCACTGACAACCACGCCTTTATTAATCTAATAAAGATACAACATAATATCTATGAATATATTTGCATATTAAATCTTCGTATACATACTTTTGAACCAAAATATAGCGTCTATAGCCCACTTTGGGAGTTCAGATCCAAATATGGAACATAGAAAAGAGAAGAAGAAAGGGTGAAAGTTGTTTCGAGAAGAACAACTCTTACTACAGCCGGAGAAGGGTCAAATATTGAAATTAATAGATAGATTCTATTGATTTGGAGACGTATTCATAGAGGTGGTTATATTGAACCTGATAGAATTGCAAGCAACACTATCAGATGGAACAACAGAAACATTGTCAATCGATCCCTCGTCAACAGTGATAGATCTATCAAACAAATCAATTGTTGCACTTGATATCAGCTCTCTAGATAGTGTGGATAGCCTGGAAGAGCTTAACTTGAGCGGAAATCGCTTTATGTCGATTGATTTGAGCGTCTTGGCATTTTGTCCTTCGATGCGCATTCTAAAGCTTGACCATAACAACCTTAGAATTCTTGATCTGAGTCCTATAAACTACTGTGAAAAACTTGAGAGTCTGGACTTGAGCTTCAACCAAATTCTTAGAATTGAGCTAGGCCCATTATCGAACTGCAAAATACTAACATACCTCAACCTAATGGACAATCGCCTAATGATTCTAGACCTGAAACCCATCTCAAAATGTGCCAGACTCGAAGAACTAAATCTTCTAGATAATCCAATCAAACGCCTTGATTTGACACCAGTCTATATGTGTGCTGCACTTCGATCTCTTATAGTACCAGATAGTGCGAGATTGATTTCAAGGCAAAGACAAGAAATTGAGATTCTTATTCCTCCTGCACTAAATGACTTGATTGCCGCAAGCCGGATTGAGTTTGTAAACGAGTAGAACTGAATTTATTCAATAGTTGAATATACTAAATTATCTTATCTTATGTTGTATAGAATGTTCCTATTTGAAGTTCAGTGGTTAGAATCGGAAGTCGTCCAAATGAGAAGAGCATATGTCGCATTTCTTGTGATACTTGTATTCTTAGTAACCATAGTTGGCGAACCGCTTAGCAATGATGTGGAATTTGCTCTTGAAAACAACCCACCAACGCTTAACAATTACTCTCTCTCTAATTGGGAAAGTACGAATACAGGCACAGGATCTCCGCTTTCCGGAACAATCCTTGGTTCTAAATCAGCATATGGTACCTCTGTAATAGATGGCACTCGTGCAGGGTACATAGGCGTTGATTCTCTCTTAGGATGGAGTTCTGAGTATCTTGAGGGCCAGCTTGATCATCTGTCATACTGGGTCGATTCCGGGCTTGTTAATCCAGCACTTGATGCAAATCACCAGGAGCACTGGTTCTTCAGTGGCTCAGACTCGCAGTACAATTATGATTCATTCTATGTTCCGGATGGTTGGACAATAGTTAAGTTTGATGCATCTGGCGGAACTCAGCATCCTCAGCATGGTATCTTCGAAATAAATGCGAATTCTGGATATGGATACGATGATTCAATGGGATGGAGGTTCGATGCCAATCCTGATAGTGGCACAACATTTGATCCCACTAATAGAATGTATATCAGCCAGCAAATTCCAAAGCCATGGAGAAGTATCTATTCTGCTGAGATCACTTTTCATTATTATGTATCTAGTACTTCCGTTCTAGATGATGATGTGTATATTTTCACAAGTCTTGAAAACTACACTTCGAAACATCACGTGTTTGTGAGCGACACATCCATGGATACATGGTTTCAAAACACAGCCACTGTTCCATCATCTTATTTGCAGTCATTAGACAATCTGGACTCATTGTCATTTGATATCGGTCTTGGAACTGATATAAGCGGTCAACCGGGGTCCTCAGTCCATGAAGTCTACATTGATGAAATTGAGCTAAGGCTACTTGTGCGGCCGTTTCCGGAAGAGATTAACCTCCGTGCCAATGGAGCAAAAATCACAGGCGGGTCCGCTAATAGTGTAAGTCCCTATGTGGCGGATGGTGCGAGCAGGGATTGTTATAGTGCACCAGATTCGAATGGAGGATCTGGTGGAATTGACCTCAACGGCTATGGCAACGATGGGTGGCTTGATGTCGGAGCTGATGTTCCGCTCTATCCTGATTGGAGTACAGCATTTTCGTATCAAGTAGGACTACAATTTCGATTGCACGTACCTCAAGGGTCTGCTATTACATCAGCGTTTCTACAAGTTGAAGCGGCAAGTGGTTCGACGGGATATCCTGGTATGCGTATCTTTGTGGCAGATGAGGATAATGTTGCTGCATTTACTAGTGAGCCCACACTACTTCCTGACAAATATGAATGGGTAGATACTAGTGTCTATTGGCATCCGACAACATGGCTAGCAAATGGTAGGTATGACACGCCAGATCTCTCCGCTCAGATACAAGATGTCGTTTCAAGACCGGGATGGCAGAGTGGGAATTACATCTGTATAATGATTGACTATGCAT
>JAEOUM010000178.1 GCA_016839275.1 Candidatus Thorarchaeota archaeon | reverse complement strand
GCAGATAATGAGCTTTTTGGATTTCCTATCCTCTCTGCACCAATATCAGTCTGGGCAGACTACCAAGAAGGAAACGCTCCTGAACTGACAAAGTGGGATGAAGTCCTCACCGCAGCGGCTTCGATAGTACGATACTCCGATTTGATTGTGCTACACAGTCTTGACATGTGGACTAACCTACCATTGACATTCCTTCGAAGCAATATCTACACAGATCCAGTAAAGCCAGTTGCTGTCGAGGCCGGGCTTGTTGAGTTTGGAGATGTGGGACCTGATGTACCAGTCATGTATACCACAAACTTTGCTTTGACATATTTCACAGTCGAGAGTGACATCAAACAAGCAGGTGTTAATGCATACCTTGTCGTTGTTGACACAGAAGGGATGAGTGTCCAATCTGCAGTTGCAGGACGAAAACTAACTGCAGACAAGGTTGCTGAATCACTTCAAGAGTATGGAGTTGCAGATAAGGTAAATCACAGGATTCTAATAAGTCCGGGAATGGCTGCAAGAATCAGCGGGGAAACCGAGGAAGCAACTGGTTGGACTGTTAAGGTTGGACCTCAAGACTCAAGTGGAATTCCTAAATATCTTCAAGAAGGTAAATGGAAAGAAGAATGACAATTGACCTTGAAGAAACAATTTCAGACAAAAGTCCCAAGGAAAGACAAGTATGAGAGAGCGTTTAGTAATCTCGGTATCAGGTAAGGGCGGTGTGGGAAAAACCACAACAACAGCTTTACTCACTCGAATTGTGACTGAGCAGTCCAAGAGAAGCCTTTTGGTGGTGGATGCAGATCCTGTCTTGAATCTACCCCGAGCACTCGGTGTTGAAGTTCCAGATACTGTAGGATCCATTGCAACCAGACTTCGGAAGAGCATTGATGATGGAGCGATATCAGGAGCAGTTACAAAACAAGACGTCCTCGAAGGAGAAATCTTTGAGGCGCTTATAGAGGGAGATCAATATGATTTCCTTGCAATGGGACGAACAGAAGGTGAAGGCTGTTACTGCTTTGTAAATCGTCTACTCACCCAAATTCTAGATCGGTTGAGCCAGAACTATGAGATAACGCTACTTGATATGAGTGCAGGTCTAGAGCATCTGAGTCGAAGAACAAATCGTAATGTGGATATACTGATCATTGTTGTTGATGCTTCAAGAGCTGCTTACGAGGCAGCTCTAAGAATCAGAGATTTGGCAAAGGAGGTACATATCGAGTTCAAGAAAATCGTTGTAATCGGAAATAGGTTCCCGGAAGGCATGGAAGAGGACTTACACAGCAAGTTGGAGCAAGAGGGACTCCAACTAATTGGAATGATTCCCAACGATGATGACCTCGCAAAGGCGAACTATCAAGGTGCACCACTCACTGAGCTTTCCTCCGATTCTCCAGCTGTACTAGCTATTGAGTCAATCGCTGAAAAACTTGGTCTATTGAGCGATGCTACCCTCCTCAAGCTCTTGGGGAAGAGTTCTTAGATGTGCTTTGAGATGCATCTCGAAACGCTCAAATCATTTAGAATCAACTGGTTATAATAGCATGGTGGAATATTGAATGGCTGCAAAAGTACAATGGACTGAAAAGTACAAGGATAAGATTGTTCCAGCCAAGGTTGCTCTCTCCAAGGTGCGGAGAGGAACACGAATCTTCCTCGGAACTGGTTGTGGAGTTCCGTATCATCTTGTTCAAGAACTTAGTAGAAATGCAAAAGTGATGGCAGATAATGAGATATTGCACTTACTCACAATAGGAAATACTCCATCAGCTGATACCAAATTCCAAGCTCAATTTAGACATAATACATTCTTTGTATCAGATAATATTCGCAGTGCAGTATCTGAAGGTCGAGCTGACTATACACCTGCGCCTCTCTCAGATATTCCATTCTTATTCAGGACGAAAAGAATACCCTTGGATGTAGCATTGATACAGGTCAGTCCCCCTGACGAGTTTGGTTATTGCTCGCTCGGTATCTCGGTTGATATAACGAAATCAGGTGTAGAACATGCGGATCTTGTGATTGCCCAAGTAAACGAGCGTATGCCTGTCACACATGGAGACTCGTTTGTGCATGTCAAAGAATTAGACTATCTTGTACCTTTCACTGAACCGTTACGAGAATTCTACTCGCCAGAAGTGAGTGAGCGAAAGAACAGAATTGGGGAGTATGCAGCAAAACTCATAGAGAATGAATCCACCATTGAAGTAGGAATTGGCACGGTAGCCAAAGCTGTTACAAAGAATTTGATCAATACTGGCGTCCGAGATTTGGGCATTCATACTGAAACCTTTAGTGATAGTATCATCGACCTCATAGAGAGTGGTGTGGTAACAAACCAGAAGAAGAGCATCAATAAAGGTAAAGTCATCTCAAGTTTTGCGATGGGTACCGAAAAACTCTATGATTATGTAAACAATAATCCAGTGTTCGAGTTCAGAGAAACATCATATGTGAATGACCCGACAGTAATTAGTCAAAACCGGAAGATGGTAGCAATCAACTCTGCTCTAGAAGTTGACCTGACAGGACAGGTATGCTCCGACTCAATCGGTCACGCTTTTTATAGTGGGATTGGAGGACAAATCGATTTCATTAGAGGAGCATCAAGGTCGGAGGGAGGAAAGTCAATCATATGTGTCAAATCTACCGCACTACAAGGCACAGTATCAAAGATTGTACCTCGTTTGAGCGAAGGTGCTGGAGTGGTCACGACTAGAGGAGACATAGATGTTATAATCACAGAATATGGACTTGCATCACTTCGAGGCAAGACCATTCGTGAGAGAGTACTATCACTCATTGCGATAGCACACCCGAAATTCCGGAATGGATTGCTTGAGGCGGCAAAAGAGATGAGGTATGTTTTCGAAGACCAAGTACCATTCCTTGCGAGAGGCACCTATTTCCCAATTGAATACGAAGCCATCACCGAAGCCGAAATGCCTGATGGTCCCATCAGTATTCATGTTCGCTTAATCAGACCTGACGATAGTGATCGAATCAAAGAGCTCTTTTACGGGCTAAGCGAAGATTCGATATTCTTTAGATTTCTAACACCCCTTAGAAGCCTCAGACGCCAGACTCTTCAAGAATTCTATTATGTAGACCAAGAGTCAGATATCTCGCTAGTAGCAGTAGTTGGGGATGAGAAAGAAGGAGAATGCG
>JAEOUM010000177.1 GCA_016839275.1 Candidatus Thorarchaeota archaeon | reverse complement strand
CTCTACGCGGAACTGTGCCAAATTATGCTGCATCAGAGGCAGCATTGTTTGATGCCTACAGAGTATCTGGAGTGACGAAAGTAGACAACCAATTATTAGTAAAACATTCCTCTGAAATAGAGATACCTCTCGATAGAGAGATCAAAACTAATATCGAAACTCAACTTGCATGGCATGACAGCATTAAAGACTCAGACATACAAGTGTCTGTCAAGAATGGTATGATATTATTGAATGGACATGTCGATGCATATTGGAAGAAATTCAAGGCTGAACAAATAATCTCTGGTCTGACTGGTGTAGTAGGCATTCAAAACGCACTAACTGTAGTACCTACAAAAGCAGTCGTGGATGATGTAATTGCGGATGATGTCGTGAAAGCAATTAGTCGGAGTCCTATTGTTGATGTGAATGCCATAGACATTCAAGTAAAAAATGGAGTGGTTACCGTTTCAGGAGTAGTTTCAAACCGAGTAGAGTATGAAGCCGCCCTTGATGTGGTATCAAATACCTTTGGAGTTAAAGATATCGTCAACCACATTCATATCAAATAATCAATGAACTCGATTTGCATTGGATGAATCATCCAAAGCAAATACTAAGATTTGTTGTCAATAAACATTGCATCTATATCATAGTTTTAGAAACCAACATTCCTCTATAGAGTTTCTAGGAGAACACCATTCTAATTCATTAGACTTGCAAAAAGACTCATGTCGTTCGAAGTCTTGAAGAAAAGATGGTGTTCCATGAAATAGTTTAAGGACTTGCTAGTTGTGACAAACCAGAGAAAACACATTGCTATCGCACTCATTGGGCAACCAGGAGTAGGCAAGACTTCGATCGTGCACCTTATTGATGAAACATTAGAAAGTCGAGGTACAACATTTGTAATTGAAACACATGACATCATTTATACGATCTGGGAACTTCAGACTTCAAGTTATGAACCGGAACGACTTGCCGTATTTTCCGCGTCTTTTCTGGATGAAAGTAAAGCCTTCTCTCGTTATGTGTTGATTGTATCCGACAGTTCTGCCGAAGATATAAACCAAATATCATATTCGATGAGATTTCTTAGAAAGCAGTTTCCAAAGACAAGGTTCGCAATTATCGCAAATAAACAAGATTTGCAAGAAAGACTAAACAGAACAAGGATTGAGAGAATGACAAATCTTCCCACTCTTGAACTTTCAGCAACTGAAACGGAGCAACGTGATAGGTTAGTCAATTTTATTTCATATTTGATGGCAGAACGAACAGGTTTCTAAAAGATTGTAAGCTAGCATAAGTGGGTCATACCATTTGTGTCAATTATTCGGAATTTATAGAACTTTAATTAATTAAAATGACATTATTAAATCCAATCTAAACTAATACGGTATTATGAACGTTATATATCCTGATATTAATAAAGAATTTCTTCGTTGTCCATTATGAAGGGTCGCTGATCAGATGAATATGTTCAGAATAGTATTGGAAAAATTCGAGAAGTTACGCTGCAGGCATCCCTTAAATTAATGTAAGTGATTTGAATGACTTCTGAAACTGGTAACGATAGTAAGACTACTGAAGAAACGAATGAAATACAAAACTTGTTCTTACATCCTCTATCATAGACCTGATATTTGTCATTGCAGATGACAATGTCATGAAAAAGATAGGAAATCTATTCGAATGCGAGGAATGTCATCTGTTGTATGATGAAAAGGAATGGGCGAAGAAATGTGAGGAGTGGTGTATCGAGCATAAATCATGCAATCTTGAAATTACAAGACACGCGACTAGACAATCCAAGTTGTCACTGTCATAGTTATCCTTATTCAATCAGCTCAGATGGATGAGCGGAAGATGAGATTTCAGGTATCTGGCATTCTTTACTGAACATCACAATTTGTACATCCACTATAGAGAACTTGAACTCCATCAAGGCATCCATCCCTAAAGATGGTTATACCCTTGAGCTGAAGTTCATCAGCTAATAGGAATATTCGCTCGACATCTTCTGTGGTTGCCTGATTTTGAAGATTCACTGTCTTGCTAACCGCATTATCAGTGTGTTTTTGGAAAGCAGCTTGTATTCTAACATGCCATGCCGGATTAATCTCGTGTGCAGTCTTGAAGAGACGTTTGAGATCTTCAGGTACTGAATCTACGTCTTGAACAGTCCCGGTTCTCACAACCTGACGTTCAAGCTCATCTGTCCATATCCCTCTTTTCTCAGCTATCGCTTTGAACAGAGGATTCACCTCGCTGAGATTGATACCCTCAGCTAATATTCGACTATGAGCTACGGCAAATAATGGTTCTATCCCGCTGGATGTCTGTGCGATTAGACCGATACTACCTGTGGGCGCCACTGTAATTAATGTCGCATTACGTTTCCAAGTGTTACGTTTCTTCAAAAGGGCGAAGTTCTCGAAATTTCCTCGTATCTTTGCCAGTTCTGATGATGCACGTTCAGCCCTCTGTTTGATGAAAGACATGATTTCCTCTGCTTTCTCAATTCCTCTCTCTGAATCATAGGGGATCCCAAGTTGAATAAGGAGTTCTGCAAATCCCATTATTCCCAATCCGATCTTTCGATTGGCTTTTGTTACTGCTTCAATTTCACTGACCGGGTAGACATTCAAATCGATGATGTTGTCCAAGAATCGAACTGCCAGGCGGATAACCTCCTCAAGGCGTTCCCAATGAACCTCACCTTCTCTGACCATTTTTGAGAGATTTATGCTTCCAAGAACACACGACTCATAGGGTAATAGTGGTTGTTCGCCACAATTATGCACAATGATTCCATTTGCAACAAAACCACCTCTAGGCGTTGCAACAATATCAAAGACGTCCTCTTCCTGAAGGGGTGTTAATGATTCAAATTTTGCAAAGAATCTCTCTTTGTAAGGGCCACGTGCTTTTAATGACTCTATACCATTGACTAATCGCTTCTGCTTGTAATCTAGGAGAAAACCAATCCTATCTCTGAATTCCACAATATTCTCTTTTGATATAATTAGCTCATGACTCGCTCTGGTTCTGTATAGATTGGGTTGTCCTTTACTGTTGGGCATTAATCGCTTTTGTTCACTCCGTCTATTCGAATAAATTTTGGCAACAATTCCAAAATTGAGTAGCATAATTTGTACACGACATAGAACATCCAGATTGCTTTGAGCTAGTCGTACTGTGAAACCTTTTTGGTGGCTTCCTTGGACTGATCCATCTGCGCTGAATAATCCTTGCAAAAAGCCCCTTTGACATTCCATTGATGATGAGAGCAAAAGTTTCGAGATATTCTTTGATTTCATCTCCCAGTCTTGAACAAGCTTCAAAATCCTCCTTGACCTGACCTCCTCTCGTTTCTTGCTCTTTATTACTACTAAGTCAGATTCGAGCTCCTCATTAACAATGCTGAGGTAATAATGAGTCAGCCTTCCTTTATCCCTTCCATAGAATGCAAGAGTGGCTCGACGATCCTTTCCAGTACTCCATCCATCTCCAACATACCATCCAAGAATTTGACCAATTCGGAGATTGCCTGTTTGACCGAATCCCTCCTCATTAACCTGAAGGCATAGTTTATCACCTTTACACAAATCCCCTGCTCGTTTCCATCCAGATATCGTAAGGATTCGATGATCTCTGGTGACTTTGACCTGATATCCTTCCTTTGTCTGAAGACGATAGACAAGTTTCTTTGCAGTTTTCATCACACCAGGTACATCTTGGATATTCATCAATCCTTTACTAGTACTAACAATAGTATCCCCTGATACACAAGGATTTGTGGACTCAATTAGTTCTCCGCTGAGCGGGTGCTTCTCATTAATCCGATCTATGAAGATGATTCCCGGATCGCCGGTGCTCCATGCATTATGAACGATTGCATCGAAGACTGCTCTTGCACTGATACTCTTGACTGATTCTTTTGTATGAGGACTAATCAGCTCTATTTCTGCATCATCTTTCAACGCTGACATGAATTTCTTTGTTACTGCAACTGAGATGTTGAAGTTACGAAATGCTTGCTTATCAGACTTGCATGATATGAATTCCATAATGTCCGGATGATCACACCGGAGTATCGCCATATTCGCCCCTCTTCTGCGTCCTCCTTGCTTGATTACATCCGTAGCTGTATCATATGCGCGCATGAATGAAATCGGTCCGCTTGCTATTCCTCCCGTAGTACCAACTCGGGCTCCCTTAGGCCGCAGTCTCGAGAATGAGAATCCTGTCCCGCCGCCCGATTTCTGAACCATTGCCATATGTTTGAGAGAGGTGAAGATAGAGTTCATATCATCATCAATCGGAAGTACAAAACATGCACTGCACTGACCAAGTGTTGTACCAGCATTGAAGAGAGTTGGACTATTAGGAAGAAACTCAAGATTAGCCATCATTGAGTAAAAGAGGTCATCATATTCTTTTACATCAGCACTTTCATCATACTTCTTCTCACTGCTCGCTACCGCTCCAGATACTCTTCGAAAAAGTTGCGATGGTGTTTCAATAGCTTTGCCCTCTTCATTTTTCAAAAGATATCTCTTTAACACGGTTGCTGCATTAGGCCCGAACTTAAGATCATCCACAACGCCAACCATCTGGAGGATTCTTCGGGCTTCCTGATGCTTCTCACGGTATTTCATGTATCGTCGTGCAATATCTGTAAAGCCTCGTAGCATCAGGGTGTCTTCAACAATATCTTGTATCTCTTCAATATTGATGACATCCTTTCCAAGTTCATGAATTATCTGGACCACTTCTTTCGTGATGCCACGGACTGGACCAGTGTCTATGTCACCTGCTTCGAAGGCTTTTGTAATGGCCGCCTCAATTTTCGAATCGTCAAAGTCTACTATTCTCTTATCTCGTTTCTCAACCTTCACTTTGATTTCTCCTCACTTGCTGGTTCTCTAAACAATTGGGGTGTGCGTAATGCTATAAGTTCCCCTCTATATCATCTTCTCTGTTTAAACTAATAATTCCCTGAACTAGTAAGATGCAATTTTCCACCGACATGAGTTCTGACAAATCTGTCAAAAATCTGCATTAATGGTATTGCACCTATTAGAGCAACTGCACCAATTCCAGCTTCAATTGAGAGAATATCGCCAAAGAAGCTAAAAACTCCACTGAATATTCTGTAGAGAATAATGACAACTACGAGAATCGGTGACCAAACGAAGACCGCTGTTTGAAATTGGAACCTGTGCCGAAATGCGGAGAGAGCGATGACGAGACAGACTCCCGTAAGCACTACTGGCAGGAACCAGCCTCCTAGCAAAAAGCTCTCGCCATATAACTCAATGAATCCAAATACAGAGAGACCTGTTCTTCCCTGAATAGTAATAAATGGCAGGAGAAAACCCGCACTGAGCATGAGGACCCCAACCACATAAGGAATTTCTCTAACGAGGTGAATCTTCCGGGGGTGCCAAATGTTGAGTCTAAGTAGTGATAAGATACCAAAACTGGACAATATGAGGAGAAGTGGAAAGAAGAAAGAGCCTGCATTTCCTACATAAATCTTTGAGGAAATCTGAGTTGAATCCTCTTGCATCGTGATGATAAAGAAAAGAACCTTTCCGATAACCAAAGGTACTATCGTCCCAGTATAGGTGTCAAAAAGAGCTCCCCTCTCAGCTTCCAATTCAATAAAGAACCATACTGCACCTGGCTCGCTTGATCTCCAACACAGGAAGACACTGTCCGCATGTTCTGTTACAATTTCTACTTCAATTGCACTTCCTTCAAGGCTGATTCCATTTCTGAAGGAAACACTGGATTTTGGTAGAGGCTCGCCCCCTCTGAAATGACTATCGACCCATCTAATAATGTCTTTACTCCATTCGAGAAGAATTCCGTGACCCCAGTTTGGAATGATGTTCAAAGTAAGGTCTGCATTTATTGCCTGTACAGTATCCATCATCGACGTGATTGGAAAGAATTGGTCATCTGTACCAAACATCATGAAAACTGGTTTGGTCAGCAATCTTGCATATGCCAGAGGATCAAACCACTTGATTACGTTCTTCAGCTGGTCAGATCCCACCTGATATGTGGGTACCACTACACTGTTGAGTAGAGATCCTGAAGTTAGTGAGTTACGGAAATTCCCTGCAGAAATCATTGGAATTGATCCACCAACACGGGAATCGATTCCCGAAATGATGAAAGTAACTAATCCTCCCATTGAGTCGCCTGCGACAATCATAGCATCAGTTCGCACTTGAGGTAACGATTCAAGGAGCGTCAACGAACGTGCTGCAGCCCAGACGGAGTGAAAGAGACCGGAATCCTCTGGTCCACTGGTCACATTCAAAAATGTGAATGGGCTAAGAGCTGGAAAGCCTGTGGAATTGCCCGAACCAGGTTGATCGATTCCCATAGCCACATATCCTGCAGCCGCAAAGGCTCTAAGCATTTGGATAAAGTCTGCATATTGCTCACCAAAGCCATGAAGATAAAGGATTGCGGGAGATGGAGTAGTCAAATTGCTTCTAGTGATGATTACAGAGTTTATTCTAACATCATTCGCTCGAAATGTTTCGCTCATAAAATCAAAATACCACTCATTCAAATCAACCGATGCGTTTTGATACGGAACAGAGGATATTACTAATGAATGATTTTTCAAATCAAGTGGTACTAGAGTTGTTTCAGTGAGATTCCAAAAGCTTGTGTCAAGTTCGGTCTGGGGCGGAACAGACGCAGTTCTTTCTGGAAAATTAGAACCTGCAAAAAACAACATTGCAGTTATACTGCCCATGAACATCGTCATAATGATAATTGCAATGATTGATATTCGTTTGTTCATTGACAGATCCCTACTAATCAAATTGGAATATTATTGGCTATGGTTCTGTATCCTCCCTGTTTTATTAGCATATCCCAACTCAGGTCGAGAGATGCTCATTCAAGAACATCATCTGACTTGCTTATTCCAGAAGTTTGGCGGTTGAGAAGCATCCTGATTGTTTCTACTTCTCTCTCTCCTTCGGGTGTATCTTCAATGATATAAAGAACGGTACCAATGAACAGGGCAATGAATCCAATTAGAATACTCTCGGGTGCTATCGTGAGTGAGATGACTGCACAGGACAGTGCACCAAGAATTGGGAACAGGGATCCCAATGGAATCTGAAAGTATCCTTTGTTAGTATCTAGAATACTCTTGTTTCTTACAAAGACAAATGCACTGACATTGACAAAGAACATAGCAATGAGCATAGCCATGTTCACGAGCCCCAGAATTGTATCTAAAGAACCGTAGAAGATAAACATCATAGCAACACCCGACCCTAAGATGATCGCATTTGTTGGCTGATTATGCCTAAGTTTGGCAAATCTACCTGGAATTTGCTTTTCGCTTGCCATCTCCATAATTATTCTTGAAGCTCCTGCTGTAAGAGCATTTGCTGAAGACAATGTGGACAATACAGCCCCTAGTGCAACAATAGCTCCACCTATAGGCCCTAAGAGCACCAACGCCGCATCAAAGACACTCTCACTCCCGTAAGTGGGTAGATTTGCAGCAAGTAAAGCGAGTATTACTCCAAGATAGATAATCGTTACAATCACTATAGAAATCAGCATTGCTTGGGGGACTTTCTTGCTTGATTCCTTTACTTCTCCGGCCATCATAGTGATAACTTGGAATCCCATGTAGGCAAAGAAAACCATTGCTACACCTTGAAATACACCAGAAGCCCCAGTTGCAAAGAACTGGTTGAAAACTGAGGATCTTAAATGCAGTAGTCCGATAAAGAAGAATAGAATCAAGATTGATACCTTCGTGACTACGACGGCTATTTCGAATCTACCTGCTTCTGCAATGCCTCTAATGTTCAAGATAGTAATCAGCAGTAATGCTACTGCAGCAAATAGTCTAGGATCTAGACCTACAGAAAGGAGCAGATTCAAGTATATTCCAAAACTCAAAAGTACGAAAGAAAGCACAATAGGTTGAGCAATGTACATAATCCATCCTGCTAAGAACCCTGGATATTTCCCTAGTATCTTTTCAGAATAGAGATAACCGCCACCATCTTCAGGAAATATACTAGCAAGCATAGCATAGGACAAACCCGAAAACGCTACTAAGAATGCGCAAATAGCATATGACAGCAAAGCTGCCGGACCTGTAATACTTACAACCAATCCACTCAGAACAAACACTCCCGCTCCAATCATTGTGCCTACTGCAAAGGTTATTGCCGCGAGTAAGCCTAATCCTTGGCTTCGTTTTTCATGATTTGTCATTATCACTAGACTCCTTTCGCATCCCCATTTTATTGGAAATTGCTTGAACTAAACTCTCTTCAATCATATTTGCTCCGATTTCTTTTGCACGTTTTTCAATCGATTTCCTTGCCATAGCTCGAGCAAATATAGGAATTCTATCAAGTATTTTCAGGACTTCTTCTGACCATTTCATTGATTGCGTATCCAGGAATTGCATAAGGTGCGCCTCCTTATAGAGGTACAACGATTAATGTTACAAAGAGAATGAATGCATCTAATGCCAAAACTAGAATTAGTAGTTTTTTTCAAAACAATCTCCTTCTAATCCTAAGAGGAGAGATGAACAAAAATATAAACACAAATTATCTTTTGTTGAACATCTATTCAAATCGAATAATAACAAACGAAATAAACCAGCAACTGAAAATATCTACTGAATATTATTTTGATATTGCTTCACCATGTTTCTTTAGCAGTTTTGTACGCTCATCTCTTAGCCATTTGATTTCTTCATGATACTCAATTTCATCCATGAAGTCATCCCTAATCTCGTGCCAATTCTTGGCTAATTGACAAAGGTGTTCTCTATTTTTCCAAATCTTCGATATTCTCACAGCAAATAGGTATCGTTTTTTCTTTTTCAAATCTCTTACAAGCTGTTGAACACAATCCCCAGCGTTCGAAATGTCCTTTTTAGCGAAGGTTTCAAGAGGCGGATAGGTTATGGTTTTTTCAATCATCTCAAGCACAAGTATCGCTTTGTAATCCAAATCCTCTTTCTTCGTATTTTCATATTCTTTGATCAAATCTATTAGCTGTCCCATTGTCTTCACCAACTATGCAACTTCGTTTTTGAAATCACTGTCCCACATTTACCATCTAAGGACTGACGAGCATTGTCTATAGATGTTATTATCGCTTTCTTTCCCCCTTCTTCAACGAATCTAATGGCTGATTCGACCTTAGGTGCCATGCTGCCTTCTGCAAATTGCCCGTCTGCAGCTAATTTCTTTGCTTCTTCAACTGAAATATTATGGAGTGGAGTTTGGTTAGGACGATTATAGTCTACATATACATTCTTCACATCTGTAAGTATTAGGAGTATATCAGCTGATATTATCTGTGCTAGAAGTACTGCGGCTCGATCTTTATCAATCACTCCTTCAACACCTCTAACTGATCCATCCTCTTCTATGACGACAGGGACTCCTCCACCTCCAGATGCTACAACCATTATTCCCTCGTCAAAGAGAGTTTTAATTGCAGTTTCTTCCAAAATTTGGACCGGTTGTGGTGAAGGAACTACACGTCGAAAGCCTCGACCACTATCATCAATTACAGTCCAGCCTTTCTCGTTTCTGAGTTTAGAGGCTTCCATAGCTGTATAGAATGGCCCCACAGGTTTTGAAGGATGAGTAAATGCAGGATCATCTGAATTCACTACTGTTTGGGTGACAATCGTAGCAATAGAAGAATCTAGTCCTGCCAGATGCAATTCCGAATACATACTCTGCTGTAACATGTAGCCTATCATACCTTGGCTTTCACTACTACAGATATCAAGAGGCATTGGTGGTAAGGATGATTTTGCTAATTCATTTTTCAATAAAATATCACCAACTTGTGGACCATTTCCATGTGTGATTGCAAGTTGGTAACCATCTAGAATAAGTTCCACCAACATTTTAGATGTTAATCTTACATTTCTCAATTGATCTGTAGCTGTTCCTTGCTCAGTATGCTTCAGAATTGCGTTTCCACCCAAAGCAACCATGATTCGTGTCTTGTTTTCATCAGATGCCATCTGCACCTACCTTCTCTCTAGTGCCGCAGTCATACAATGTGCTGCTCCATATCCACCTGTGAGATTCTTGAGGACCATGGGATATGCATCAATCCCATGTTGATAGATCTCTCTTTTGTGTGGGAAGAATTCAGACTCGTTCTTAAGAAATTCATAGTCTTTCTCTGCTTGCGCAAGAAGACCTCCATATCTCTCTGGTTCAGCCTTCGCCTTATTTTTAAGATTGAAAAGAACATCTTTGATATCTCTCTCGACTTCAACAGCTAATATAGTCCCATCTTTGATTGTGAGAAAGTTTGACGCATAGCTGAGTTGTTCAAGTGTGGTTATTCCAACCACATCAAATCCCCACCCAGTTATGTAACTGAGCAAGTCTGTGTTCTCTTTCTCCTTCTCATATTCTCCTGGACCTTTTCTGCTATAGATGTCCACTTTCGCTCCTTTCAAGAGCGGTTTTAAGCCTACAGCAACACCCTTAGAGGCAATATTGAAGTATGTGTCAAGGTGCATGTCAATCATAGGGTCTATGTCATCAGTTGGAATGAGTGGGTGATTAGGTTGATGAACGACTCCGACTTCATCGAATCCGACACCATATTTCAGTAGTTGTTCGATTCCGGATTCATTTGTTCGGTCTCCAACACCTACAAGAGCGAAGTCTTTGAGAGGTATGAAATCCCCGCCTTCGAATGTTCCTGGTTCCGTGACAGGATGTACAATTTTGGCTCCTAGGACATCCCATAATATTTTCGTGACGGTAGGCTCTCTTCTGCGCTGCGGTTTACTCATGCGAGATAGAAAAATACCCTTGTCTGTCACGGCTTGTTGGTCCCTCATGAAGTAGATATTCGATAGAGGTTGTTTCTCTGTAATGTTCAAGTGAATCATTCTTGTGCCTTTCTCGCTCTCCAATTCAATCTGAGGATTCAAGAGCAGGATGTCAAAGAAATGACCAGGATCGAGTATATCCTTGTTTTTCTCGAGTTCGCCACGTGCTAATTTGATATCTGCAGTATTGCCTGATACCTCAATAACATCATGGGCTGCTTTCGCAAGTCTATCATGAATCTCTTGACTCTGTTCAGCAGCCTGTACTATTGTATCTCTCAACCGAAAAACCTTGATTCGGAATTCATGTTTCAGAACATGTTCTAACCGCTCATGTTCTCGTATTGCACCATTCTGACTGAAGGCACGTTCATAGAGCGAGGCATATGGTTCAAGGAGTCCAAAGAACATCTCCATTCCTGATCTATGAATAGCTACTGAACGGAGTGTATCCCATTCAGCTCTGATTTTTGTTTCCATTTTACTTACCTCCTAAGAAGAAGTCAAGAAGCCCAATCGCTCCATACAGTTTATTCTCTCCCTGCTCCCAAACAATAGATTGGTCTCCCTCAATTACATCATCTGTAATCTCGAGCCCTCTATGAGCTGGCAGGCAATGCATCACGACAGCGTCTTTTGCTGCAAGTGCGAGTAGATTTGCATTGATCTGATATCCTTGGAAAGTCTTGAGACGTTCCTCTCTCTCTTTCTCTTCTCCCATACTGACCCAGACATCTGTGTACAGAACGTCTGCATCTTTTGCAGCCTCTTCGGGATTACGAACTATCTGCAATTTTGAACCTGTTTCATTAGCAATCCTTTTTGCTCTCTCTAGAATCGCCTTATCTGGATCATGTCCTTCTGGACATGCCAAATTCATGTTCATTCCTGTAAGTGCAGTTCCCAATAATAGCGAATTTGAAACATTGTTTCCATCTCCGATAAAGGCGAGAGTTAACCCCTCTAGGTCTTTCTTTACTTCCTTTACCGTAAACAAATCACACACTATTTGGGTTGGGTGTTCTAAGTCACTCAGTCCATTAAATACAGGGACGTCAGAATATCTTGCAAGATCTGTAACAGTCTGATGACTATATACCCTTGCTATAATTGTATCCAAGTAGCTACCGAGGATTCGAGCTGTATCCTTTATCGGTTCACCACGACTAAGCTGCAATTCACTTGAAGGAAGATACACTGCCTGACCGCCCAATCTCAGTACAGCAGTCTGAAAGCTCGTGCGCGTCCGGGTAGAGGGCTTCTCAAAAAGAAGCCCTGCGACCTTATTTTCAAGGACGTGCACACTCTCATGTTGTTTCAATTGCGATTTGAGTTTCAATGATCGAGAGAAGATATGGTTCATATCCTCTGTGGACAGGTCTGCAACAGATAGTATAGAGTGTGCCATGTTCCTTTCATCTCCTTCTAGTTCATGATTTCCTTAGTATTGGCTTTGTATGCCCATGCGTAGATTGCTATTGCAAAAATAGTCACTACAATCATATCGTAAGGCATTGGAATTAGACCCAGTGGTCCAATCGGAAGGAAGTTTTCGTAGATGAAGTTGGTATCTCCAACATACGACATCACAATTATGAACACTAGGTACACTAGAATCCATAGACTGCGCGTGAACTCAAACTTCTTACCTTTGAATGTCAGATATAGTGGATATCCAATGAGCATGAGAATTGCTCCCACAAGTGTCCAAGGCCATGATGCCCAATAGATTAGTAGAGTTGCCAAGATAAAGCCCAAGCCTGTAATCAAAATTGGAACAGGTAGCTTGAATGGTCTGTTGACATTGGGTTTCGTCTTTCTTAGGATAGGTACTGACAAGACTGCTGCCGCATATGGAACAAGTGCAGTAATAGATGCTATCAGAGCAACTGATGGGAAATTTGGTATAAATATCTGAATGATCATTGTCATAACTGATGCAAATATTAGTGCAACGAATGGAGTTCCCCATTTATGATGCACAGAATCCATCGGCCCCCAGAAGAGTCCGTCTTTTGCCATTGCATATGGAATTCTACCTTGAAGAAGAACCCAGTCGCCTCCGCTACCAGCAGTGGATATGAGTGCTCCGATTGTTGCTACAATTGCCAGAATGGGTAATCCTGCTGCTTGTGCAACATTTGATAATGGTGAAGTAAGATTACCAATACTACCCCAATCGCCAACTGCGATACCAAGACCACTCCAATTGATCATGCCTACGAATGCGATTGCAATCAATACATAGACAGTTATGACAATTGCCATGGTCAATAACATTGCACGAGGAATAGTCTTCTCAGGATTCTTGACCTCTTCTGTTGGAACTACTACGGATTCGAAACCTGTGAATGCCCAGAATTCAAAGGCCATCGCTAGAGTGACACCAGTGAGCCCAAATGGTAATAGTGGTACGAAGTTCACTCCGCTGAAGAAAGACAGTCCTACTGCTGCAAAAACTATCAATGGAATTATTTTTCCGATTGTCGTTACGAGACTATAGAGTCCTCCCCACTTTACACCGACAACATTGATTGCGGTGAATATCCACAATGCAACTACTGCAATTATGATTCCAAGAGGTGTTAGAGTTTCTCCTATAGCAAGACCTGGTACCCAAAATGCTAGGTATGTGACAAAAATATCAATGATTGCCGCTGTTCCAATAAATGCATAGAGAAAGTATCCCCATCCCATTAGAAAGCCACCAGTATCCCCAAGTGCTAGTCTGGGAAGTGAATATGGCCCTCCACTAAGCGGAAATGCTGAACCTAATTCTGCATAAGAAATAGCTAGCAGTGTTGTTACGATGCCGGTCAGCACGATTGCAATAATTAATGCTGGACCTGCAACGGATCCCATTACAGCAGGCATGGCAAACATGCCTGAACCTATTATGCTCCCCACGCCAAGTGCGACAAGAGTTGTCAATCCAAGGTCTCGCTTTAAGCTGCCCTTGCTAACCTTCTCTTCGCCTTGGTCAGAGCTTTTGATTGACATTTTTTTCTCTCCGTTTTTTACATTTCTTCTAATACTGCAAGACCGCCATGCTTGTAGAAGACAGTCTTCAACACATCAGTGATTAAGAACCACACTAGAGCATAGCCCCAAACGAAAAGGGCAAGGCCCCATCCCATCGCTGGAAGTAGAAATCCGTACACAGTGATCAATGTGGCAATAAATTGTGTTCCAATTATTGCAGAAATCAAGGGTAGAGCAGGTTTCACAGACCAGAATGGTCCTCGTGTCCGGGCAACAAGAAGAGTGAGATGTCCGGCCACGGAAAGTTTTAGATAAATGAATGATTGGAGGACTGCACGACTTAGATGAAAGACTGTGTCTCCAATGACAAAGATTCCAAATGAAGCAGTTACACCGATTATTCCCAAGAAAGTTGCCATTCCTAAGAGCATTTTCGAATTCCATCGTTCAGGAGTCTTAGAGTACTTCACATTATCATAAGCAATGGTCATTATTGGTAAATCGTTCAGTAACGCAAGTAGCACAATCATAATTGGGGTGACTGGATAAAACTGAAATACCAGTATTGCTGCTGCAATGAAAAGAATCACTCGTATTGATTCTGCAATACGATAGATTGAATAATTACTCATTCGTTGGAAAATTTTTCGGCTGTTCTTTATTGCATCTACAATTACTGAGATGCCAACTCCAGTGAGAACGATATCCGCAGCTGATTTAGCTACATCTGTTGAACCTTCTACTGCGATTCCAACATCTGCTTTCTTCAAAGCAGGGGCATCATTAACACCATCCCCAGTCATCCCAACTATATGATTTTTATCTTGAAGAAGGCTTACAATTCGGTATTTATGTTCAGGATATACCTGGGCAAATCCATCAACAGACTCGACGATAGGTTCAGC
This sequence comes from Candidatus Thorarchaeota archaeon, assembly GCA_016839275.1. Classification (GTDB taxonomy): domain Archaea; phylum Asgardarchaeota; class Thorarchaeia; order Thorarchaeales; family Thorarchaeaceae; genus SMTZ1-45. Next base: position 46,049 of record JAEOUM010000177.1, on the reverse strand, counting down.
CACGTCATCAGATACATCAGTGAAATTTTTAGGTAGCGCCATGTTTTGGCCTAGACCGACCCTACTTGCAATCTCCTTTGCAATTGCTACATGATCTCCTGTGACCATCTTCACATTTATCCCCATTTTTTGTGCGCTTGCTATGGTCTCAGCAGAATCATCACGCGGTGGATCAAAGAGTGCTAACAAACCTACGAAATGCCACGAATTATCTGAACTAGTTTTTGCAACGCCTAATGCTCGATATCCCTTCTCCGCGAAAGTCAATACATCCTTGTCAATCTGATCATTAATACTATCTGATTCATTTGTCAGACCTGCAATGACTTGTGGGGCTCCTTTCGATACCTTGAACTGACTACTATCAGAAGACTCGAATGTAGCCTCAGTTCTCTTTGAAACGGGATCAAACGGTTTGAATTCAAGCAGCTTTAGGTTGGTGACAGGCTCACGATTAGGATCTGATTCCGCACGATAAATTATTGCGTCGTCTATCGCATCGTTATTTCCTTTTTTGGATGCCAAGAGCCCGAACCGCAAAACGTCTTTCTCTGTGAAATCGCCATATGGTTTTATAGAACCAATGCTCAGCTCGTTTTTGGTTATAGTCCCCGTCTTATCTGTACAAAGAATATCCACTCCAGCCATTTCTTCTATAGCTGCTAGTTTGCTAACAATTGCCCCTTTCTTAGCAAGAGCCACTGCACCAACTGCCATTGTCACCGAGAGAACAGCTGGCAATGCTACCGGGATTGCTGCTACGGTTAGAACAAGAACGAATCTGATATTCTCGAGAATATTATCTCCTCGAATAATCCCCACTGCAAAGACAATAACTGCAGCAGTAACAGCTAGTGCAATTAGGTAGTTACCTATCTTTCTAATGATTTTTTCAAAATGACTTTTTGTTACAGCTTCCTCAACTAGCTTGGCAGTCCTACCGTAATATGTACTCATCCCCGTATTGACTACTAAACCTTCCATCTCTCCCATTCTGACTGGAGACCCCTGAAAGGAAACGTCACCAACAGACTTGTCCACGGGTAATGATTCTCCAGTGAGAGCAGACTGATCGACAGATAGATATTCTCCCGAAATCAGTTTCAAATCAGCTGGAATTATATCTCCAGGACGTATTCGTACGATGTCACCCGGAACAACTTCTCTCGCAGAAATTTGTTTCAAGTTTCCATCACGAAGAACGCGAGCTGTGGGCGATAATCTTTCCTTAAGTTTCTCAATTGCACTGTCTGCCTTGCTCTCCTGATAAAATCCGACGATTCCGTTCATTAACAGCATTAGAGTTATTATCCAGAAGTCTGGCCAGTGTTGTACAACAGCTGAAAGAATCATAGCTGCTTCTATCATAAAGGGTATCGGTCCCCAGAAGTAGCGAAGAAATCGCAATATTGGATTGACTTTTTTCTCCAGAAGTTCATTTGGTCCATATCTTTCAAATCTTGCTTTTGCTTCCTCAGATGATAGTCCTGTTGGACTTGCTTTGAGCGATTCGTACAACGCATTTATTGTCAGTTTTTGCAAGTCTTTTGTGGTTGTAGTAGTATTATCCATATAGCCCGCCTCGTTATCTTCGTTGAACGAATTTGACTTTCTATGTATAGCGGAACTAAGGATTATTATTAAGAAGGTGTGAGTGTAGATACACAGTAACAATATCACAATTTGCTACACAGGTGGGGCTTTTTTGAATAGTAAGGACAGCATCAATTTCGACATTCTGTCAGAGTTTGGACTTACAGAGAATCAAGTAAAAGTGTTCATTGCAACGGCGCGTTTGGGAACTCCCACTGTTTCCGAAGCGGCAGAGGCTTCTGGAGTCCGGAGAGAAGAAGTCTATCGTCTGCTTCCAGAACTTGAAAAATTCGGATTAATTGAACGCCTTCTTGGGAAACCAATCCGACTGAAAACTCCCAACCCGACAGCATCGATCTCTTTGCTAGTGAAACTTGAGAAAGAACGAGCCAAAGAGCGTATTGCAGACCTCTCTAGCAGATCTCAGGAGCTACTACAATATCTAGGTCATCATACTGCAGAAGTCCATGCTGATGAAGAATTAGTGTCTGATTTTTCACTCATCCAAGAGAAAGAATCGATTAGGACAATATTATTTGATATGATAAGCCAGGCAAAGCAACAACTGGACCTTCTACTCTCTCGCGCCGATTTGACATGGTTATTATCAACACATGGTGAAGTTCTTCAAAGTGCTGTTGAACGTGGAATCAAGGTTAGAATAATCAGCGAGCCATCGGCAGGTCGTGACAGGATTCCTAAAATACTTCATAGGCGATTTCCCAGCGAGATTGAAATACCAATGAAGTACCTACTAAATCCCACAGCATTTTATCTTCTCGCTGATCATTCTCAGCTCCTACTCATCACTTCTGGTGTCAATCATCTCCCCTCATCGAATTGTCTATGGACAAATAATGATAGTCTAGTAACACTGACGCATAGAAATTTCGAGGATCACTGGCACGAGTCCGTTCATTGGAAGACTATTGATGGGATAACACTGTCTATCTCGCCTCAAGACGGGGCAGAAGGGGGAACATCCCATGTTCATAGGCTTCTTCTCTATCAGTCTTCAGAAGTCAAATATAGGGTTTTGTTTACCTTTTTGAAACATCGTTATGATGCTGGTTACATGGTTCTCTATGTCTGTTCAGAAGACTGTATAGAAGATGTGAAAAAAGAAATGTACAAGTTTGGTTTTGATCGTAAATTGATTGATTCAAATGACAATCTTCGGGTCTTAGAATGGCATAAATGGCTTCTTGATGATGGGAGTTTTAGTATAGAGAAAGCAGTTGATGTGTGGGATGAACTTTATTCTGAGGCACAGGATCTTAATTTCAAGGGTCTCGCTGCCACTACTGATATGCAATTCTTTTTCGACAACGACATGATTGAAGAGCTCGAGGAGTACGAAAAACAGATTCATGATATGTTAGAGAGCCAAATGGAAATCAAGTGCGCATACAATGAGCAAGCTATACTTAGTACAAAATTTCCATTGCAGCTCTATGCTCGATTACTCGGATATCACACTACGCTACTATCAGAGGAAAAAGGGAATATAGAAAGAGCTATGATATGAGATGATTTACAAAGGGCGGTAAGAAAAGGGTTGCCAAAACGCAAGGCTCTTGCAATCATTCTCATCCTCATTGGAGTCGTGTTTCTTGTAGATGAATTATGGATGTTTGGATTACCAATAGGCCATATTCTTCCGGATTTGAGTGAGTTCCATATTGCACCTTTTGGATTTCAGTATCACCATTGGATGACTGGAATAATCCTACTCATTGTATCTTTGGCTCTCTTGTACTCGGATACTTAAAAATGATAGATCCCACTGATGTTATGTTTTGAACCTATTATTGAATATTCCTTGAACCTTCTTAGATTTATTAAAAGGAATCATCATCTTGCTCTAATGCACTGATTTTCTTCTGTGCGTTCTTTGCTCTTATTGGATCAGGGGCTGTCAGAAGAGTCAACCCAGCTATTACTAAGAGTATTGCTGCTGCTATGAAAGGTAGCACACTGATGAGTCCTGAATGAGTTTCCCCAGGAACAGGAGTTGCTGTTATATCTGACAGGTAACCGAGGAACAAGGGTCCTGCAATGAACCCCATGTCACTTATCATTCGATAGAGACCCATAGAGACCTCAAGCTTGTCTTGTGGAGACACATCTGTTACAAACGCAGCAATAGGTCCTGATAATCCAATAATTGCTCCATAAATCGCCATGTTGATTGTCAATTCAAGCAGATTGCTAGAATAGGGAATCCAAATTGAAATGAGCGCAGAAAGTAACAGACATATTGCTAGAGGATTCCTTCTTCCGATTCTATCTGAGAGGCTTCCCATCGGCACCATGGTCGCAGCAGTCGTTATTCCAGCTACAGTAAGAATCCCCCCGATAAAACTGGGGTCTAACCCAAGATTATTTGCTGCAAACAGAGGGACAAGTGTGCTTCGTACTCCAGTTCTGATGAAGAACAGAGCAAAGGTTGCGAAAGTCGCGAGAAGAAATGAGGGGTATGTGAGAACTTGCCACATATCCCGAATGGTAGATTTTCGTTCATCTGAACCTGAGGCGTGTTCAGAGTTCTGTATTTTTGGAAGAGTTAGAGTTGGAATAACACCCAATCCTGCGACAAGGGCATACGCAAAGAAGGGAGCACGTATATCAAAAGATGAAGCAATAACGCCACCAAATGTGGGGCCAAATATACTTCCAAGAAGCAGCATTCCTGAGTAGAGACTCATCCACTGGCCACGTTTCTCTTTTCCTGATATTTGAGCCAGAAAGACAGTAGCCGATGTAACATATAACGCAGAACCCGCACCCTCAATCATCCTTGCAATAACGAGTACAATATACGTTGGTGCAAATCCTGCCATGACTGATGAAACAACAATTAATGTCAAACCCAATATCATGATCATTTTTTTGTCATGTTTTCTTGAAAGAAGCCCTGCTGGGATATCTAAAATCATTCGAGTGACCGCAAAAGAGGAAATCACAAATCCCACGAGTGTATACGAAACCCGAAAGCTCTCTGCATACCCCGGAAGAATGGGTGAAACCATGCTCAATCCTAACAACACGAGAAAAGTGACCGCGGAAAGATTGAGAACAGTGATGAGTTGACTATGTTTCAAAGAACCTGAAACACCGTCCTGTCTAGATTGCTCTTTTTCTTCTATGTCCACAATCCAAGCCTTCTTGCTGTCTATATATGCAGTTATTTTGTTAGAGTACTTTGAGATTGTGCGTGAAATAAACCTACTCTGTCTTATACCTGTCTGCCTCTAGGAAGAAATCCATCACTCGGACGAAAGTACTGAACTTCGCGTGGTGAATCACTCCATTTGGAATATGATAGGAATCTCCTGCTCTATAGGTCTGTGTTTCTTCTCCTATGGTGAGAATCATTTCTCCTTCAAACACGTATCCATACTGCTCACCGTGACTATGTGGGGAAACTTCGCCTCCAGCTTCTATTTCAAAGAAAACCAACTGGAACTTCTTTCCCTGTGCAACCCAACCTTGTACTCCTGGAAATGGAATAACCGCCTTTGCAAGACTTTTGATATAGTCTGGATATTGTTTTGTCGTCATTAAAATCACGATTGCTGGTAAGCTGGGTAGCTTCCATTTTAGCATTATGCAAACTCATAGTACATTACCAATTGGATGCCACAAAAAAGGGAATTAGAATACTAAATTCAGTAAAAGAAAGATGACAGGTGAGTCCATCCACACAGAGTGTTCATGTAATCGTGGAGAAACTCACCTCAGTCATATTGATATTACTTTTTCTTTGGTTTTTCAGCAGCTTTCGCTTCTTTCTTTGCACCTGCTTTCTTTGCAGGTGGCTTCTTTGTTGTTGGTTTTTTACTACCCATCAGTTCACACCTATGTGATATTGTATACGATTTGATTGTTATTCAGGTGATTAAAACAGACAGATGGCAGTTTTGTGAGATTCGAATCCGACTATTACTAGAAATCGTCGTCGTCCCAGTCATCATCATCTTCCCAATCCTCGTCATCGTCGTCCCAAGTATCTTCATCATCGAAGACCATTTTTTCACCTCTCGGCAAGCGTAGGCAAATCAAATGTAAAATATGTCTAATGTGTATTATCAAGTTTATAGTACTTTATTTGGCTAATTGAAGTATATATGAATATTAGATTTTAATAAAAGGTCTATCAACTTCTTTTATGAAGACTAAGATGATTTGATTGCCACAATAAAGATTTTAACGGTTATAGCTATCGCACATGTGTGTCACTCTGGTTTTCATGTGAGTATATCAAGTCAACAATCAAACTCTAATTATGGATGGTTTAATGATCGTGAACGAGGTGAATACTGAGAGTATCAATCCTGCTCAGATTGATCTAAAGGGCACATCACGACTAGTTGTACTTCTTGGATCTAAAGAAGGCATCAGAGGAGTTTCAAAGAAACTAAGTCAATACGACGATTTTGTGCGTGTTGGAAAAGGGCTCTTTATTGCAGGCTCAAATGTTGGTGCTTACACTGACCTTCTTCACTCATTGCCTATACTATCCTTCATTCGGACGCGTGAGATTCCCGGAATAAAAACCCGACTTGATGACCCACATGCCTTCAGAACATATTCGATAGTTTCCTACAGTTTTAATAATCCAACTCCTGGTCAAAAAAAGCGTGTTGAACGTCTTCTAAGACGGTCTATGGGCATTCGAATTAGGCCCGGTATCCTCCTGTTTCCGGTATTACGTGCTAGAGAGCGTAGAAAGATCCTCGATTATGAAAAAGAGCGTTCATTATTAGACTCCAAGGAATTCAATAACCAGCTTAAATCCATAGGTGCCCGTTCTATGCGGTGGTCGCGACTTCGATTAGCCGAATCTTCAGATTCGGTTCAGATTAAAGAAGCAATTGAGAGGACTCTAAATAGGGATCTTTTGTCAATCGAAACCAAACTTCATCAACTTCGTGAGTTAAGTAAGGACCCCTCGACCCCAACAGATGCCCTTAGAAAACAATCTCTTGCTGCATTACGACGATATCGAAATCTCAAATTCAAATGGATTCTTACCAAAACCTTCTGGTATTATGATGCTGAGAAATCCTTGAAACGAATCTACAATCTTGGATTGAATACAAAATATATGATTGATAGCCGAGATTAGATTATTGAGTCGATGTAGAATTCTTGCATTTGTAGTACGAATCTCTTTGCGTAATTTCCAAGTGCTCTAAAATTTCGGATAAGCACTAGATAAGAATCACGATTTTATTTGTGGAGCAATAGAAGTTTCTCAACCTGTGCATGTAGCTCTCACGAAGAAGACTGGATCTGCCTTCGAATATATGAATCCCATTTTTTCATAGAGTTGTTGCGCTGGTACATTACTTTCGAAGTAATGTAGTATGACAAGGTCCGAATCCTTAAGGACTTCTTCAACTACTGCCTTGATACATGCGGCAGCGTACCCTTTCCTTACATGGTCTGGATGTGTGGCCACATTACCAATCTCAGTCCCATAGGGTGTCATGAAATGGACACCTGCAGCTGCAGCAATGGTTCTATCTTCTTCAATAATTCCGTAGAAAGGTCCTAGGTTCATTGCATTAGGTGTCCATGCTGGTGTTCCTGTGACGTTGTAAAGTTCTTTCAGCTTTCTAGAGTCATGAATTGAGAGCCTGACTGGAATCTTTCGACAATCGCAATGTAGCTTGATTGATCTATCAACAATCATCTGACGTTCCTTGATTGGTTTCAGAATTACACAGGCTTTTGCAAATTGCGCAAGCTGGTCTTGCGTGCAAATCGCTACGAACTCTTTTCCGACAAGAATGTTGCCGAAATCTTTCATGACAACTCTTAATGATATCACATCTCGGCACCAGAATGCTGTGGCTAGAAAATCGAGGTCTCTATATACTGAAAAAATGGCATCGATTTCGTTATTGTTTTTGAGAATGCGGATATCACACCACTCTTTCAGTTGAGTACAGTCTGCAATCAGTACAATATTAGATAATGCGTCTTCAGTGAGAAGCTGGAGCACTTCGTCAATGTTCTCGTCTGATATCGGTACAATTTTGGAAGTCATTATCATTTGGAATACTATCTTTCTCTTATCAATTGTACTTCCTCCTTCCAATTTAATTCGGAGTGAGCTAATTCGTAGCTTCATAACAGTATAGAGCATACTATGAATCGTAGCTCTTACTAGCGTATCATTCTACTCAATTTCTTTCTTAGAATCATCTCTTTGCTCTTCGATCACTCTTTTCTTCTTTCTTCTCTTCATTGAGTCTGGCCGTTCCGATACAGGAATATGGAATGTTTGCCTTAGGCCATCTACTGTAGACAGTGTCCTGACATTTCTTCGAGTTTCTTCAAGTATTGCTTCAAGAACGATACGTTCATCCACTTCACCAATTTCCTTAATTTTAGACAATCTATACATCGAGTAAAATCCGATTATAGCTGAAATGATGAATATGAAATCAAGTCCCGTGATATCATAAGCTGGAAAGTTGCTAAAGCTACCGCCCGGGAAAGTGAATGTGAGATCAAGTCGGAATCCGTATTGCGTGAAAAAGTCTGCTGAAGCGCCACCAATAAGGGGAGCTGCGGCTCCTGCCACAGCAACCACACTCCCTCTCGATGCTAAGTATGATGTGGCTTCGCCTCTTGGTGCGAGTTTCAGGCCTATGTTGCTGGTTGCTAGGTTCACTCCTGCTGAGGAGAATCCGGAAACAATGTGTATTAGAATCAAGAGGGGGATTTTCATGGAATAGAAATCTGCCATCGCTGTGAATGTCCACATTAGCGTGCTAATGATAAAGAGAGGCGATGATACTTGCAGGATTGATTTGTTACTAAACCGATCCGAGAGCCTTCCCCAGAACCTGAAGAACACAATACTGACAAGCTGTGTAATAGCAACTAGTATTGTAATCGCTGGTAATTGCAATCCAGCACGGCTAAGTAAATAGACTGTAAAGAATGGTGACACAAGAGCAGTGCTAAATGTCCAGACAACTGAAAACCAAATCAGGTGTTTGAAATTCTCATCCTTGAATGGTTTCGCTACTAGCTGCGAGAACTTCTGCCCACGATCAGGAACGATTAATCTAGGCTCTGGAGTTGTAGCAGTGAAATAAACCGCAATCATACCAAACAGAAACGCAATGAAGAATAGAAGTGAGTATCCTATACTTGGATCCTGAATGTATATGTCAGTCCAGAGTCCAATAAACTGTCCGCCTAACAAAGATACAACTATAGCGACCAGTCCTGTTGCTGCCATCCTTACAGAAAAGAATCTACCTAACCGGTCGACTGGCACCAAGTCTCTTAACCATGAGTTCCAACTTGGAGAACCAATACCATTGAAGATGGCTTGAATTGCTACGAAAATAACTAAGAGGATGAGCCGAAAATCAGATGCTGAGAAAAATGGAATCAATGCCATCCCTAGAATAGCCAATCTGTTCCCCAATTGAGTGATAACATTGACAGTCTTTCTTTTTCCTGCTCTATGGATTATATAGACTGAGGGTATTTGAAGCAACTGAGCTAAGAATGGAATAGCCGCCAAAATTCCGATTAGTGTGTTGGGGGCGTTTAAAACGGTAACAGCAAATCCTACAAGAAACACACTTTCAGTGAGTGTTATCCTAACCTGGCTTGTAATGCCCTGCCATGTCATTTTTCGCAAGCCCAGTTCTCTCTGGTCTTGAGTCAATGAATCATCGTCAGAGCTCATTCGCTTTTCACCCGAAGGAGCTTTGTCCATCAAACTACTACATAAAGGCACTCTTGTTACATAGCATTATTTCACCTCCCAAGAATCGTTGTGTTCGACACTTCGTTTATTATATCTATGAGAGGTTTGGTTTAGCTCGGACCTTAGAAAGCGTATTCTCTAGAATTTCTTAATTGTCTTGAAGAATACATAAGACGGGGGCTTGCTTTCAGCACTGCCCCGTCAATAAAGAGTATAGTAAACTAGTACAGACTAGTGAGGGAACGATTACTACTCGTCATCATCGTCGAAGTGTATAACATTCGCCTCTCGACAATTATTGTTGACTCCTCATCTCTGGTATATTTTATCCATTATTCCTACTAATTCGATTTCTTTTCAAAAGACATCCAAGTCTTTTCCAGAAATAACTCTCCCATCGTATCTCTCTGTCACTTCTGACAATAGTTCATCATCCGTACGAGTCCAATGGAGTTGGTGGTACAGCACAAGTAGGTCCGGCTTTATCAAATTGGCAATCTCTGCAAGCTCATAAGTGGAGGTATGAACTTTTGAGTGATATTTCTGCCACTCTTTTGGACGGTCCTTTAATCCCTCTGCTGTATACACTTCATGTATTAGAATGTTACATCCCATTGCCTTTGTTATAAGAGCCGGTGACGGGCGTGTGTCCCCCGAAATCACAATTGTCCTATCCTCTACTAGAAACTTGAATCCATAGGCTTCCAAGGAACCATGATCCACACGAAAGGCTTCAACTGCAGTATCATCATCATGATAGATTGTGCCTTCTCCTATCTCATGTGTATTCACTATGTATCCTCTCTCATTAGAGAGTGCAGACCATGTTCCCCGTTCCCTTAGATCTTCACTATATGCTACCATAATATGGTTGGTCATCCGTGAGAGTCCTGGCGGCCCAAAGACCTCCAATGGTTCTGTTCTTCCTACTACTGCAGGACTGAAAATCAGGTCTGGAAACCCAGTTGTGTGGTCTGAATGTAGATGTGTCAGAAATGCACAGGTCATTTGTGATGGATGGATTCCTGCTGCTATTGCACGTCTGACAACACCCGGTCCAAAATCAATGATGTATGCAGACTTGTCCACAAGTATTGCAACTGAAGGTCCATATCTATCTGGATCTGGGTTGGGTGTTCCAGTTCCCAATAATATGACTCTGCTCATCTCACAGGAACTCCTGCTGGTCAGAGGTCTTCTCCTTCTGCGTTTCCTTCGGAATCATGAGGAATCAGATTATCAAGAATTCGTCGGAGCATCGCCTCAAACTCGTCAATCTCATCATCAGAGAATCCTCTGTAGAAGAGTTTCGTCATCTCCACTGAGAGATTGATGTATATTTTCTGGAGTTTTTGTGTCCTCTCTGTCAGTTTAATTATGATTTTTCTTCTATCCTCATCTGATTGTTCACGCTGGATGTATTCAGCCTTCTCAAGATTGTCCAGAAGCTCACTAAGTGTCGATTTCCTTAGAAGAGTCCGCTCCACTAGGTCATTGATAGGAACACCATCCTTCTGCCATAATGCAAAGAGAATTCTGCCTTGTCCTGGACCTATGTCTATCTCATGCTGCTTTAGCAGTTCAGTGAACACTCTTCTTCCCAAGTGGTGAATCTGAGTTATGAGAAATCCTCCAGCTCGTTGTGACATCATTTTGAATCACCGAGTTCCAGTTTGAATGTTCGGCTACCAGTCCACCCCTTAGCCATTACCGGAATGAGACGAAGAACAGTATGGTCTGGATCATCATATCCCGATAAATAGTACTTAGACCACTCCGGATGCCAGATTGATTTCTTGATATCGAGATCTGTAACAATCTCAATCAGACCACTAAACATTACACCTCTCCACGTTTCTGGATCGCAGTAGTATGCTGAAACAGCCTTGTTTGTTTCAATGTCCTCCATCTTTGGCGAGGATGTATTCGTAGTGAAAATCATAATGAAATCATTTTCTTGCTGTTCAAAGAAGGGTACCAATTTTGGAAACCTCTCTTTGTTCCTGAGGTTAAACATAGCTCGTGTCTGTGGAAATCCTTCTTTGTCTATTGTCGTAACATATGCTGGCCATCCAACATCCAAGAGATTAAGACACATTTCCCTGATTACTTCATCATTCATACTGATTCAGCCCCAAACTAGTTCGTGCCCTAATTGTTAGGAGCCGAACTATATATCTTTTGGTTAGCGCGCTTGCTGAGTAAGATAGCTTTAGTTAGTTGAACTAGTGAAAGAAAAAAAGAGGGAAGCAGGGTTTCTGCTTCCACACCAACTTGATTCTATCGTCGCCTGATGATGACTGCAACAAGCAGAAGAACTACAACTGCTCCACCAATCAATGCGAGTGTCATTGGATCTAGTACAATTCCTGTGGAAGTTGAGGATTCAATTCCGAGTATAGGATCGTACTCTAGTGTTTCATTACCAAAGTTCTCGAAGGCAAGGTAGATTGCTTGACCAGCCTCTAGTCCAGTGCCTTCCCCATAGCTTGCTTTGACTTGAAGTGAGTTATTTGCTGCAAGAGCGGTCTCTTCATATTCAAAGTATCCATTCTCGAATTGGAACATCGTTCCAGTCTTGTGGAATCCTGATGGATCTCTATCTCCTTGGACTTCGCCATGGTCGCTCTCAGTAAGGTTGAACTGAAGCACAAGAATTGAGTCTTCATAGGTCCATTCCCATCCTCCAACAATCAGATCGAATTTCATCTCACCAGGTGTGGACAAATTGAGATGAACTCTCACCTCAATTGTTACATTGAATGCTGGAAGACTTGGAAGGCTACCATAGTCCATTCCAACACCCTCAGGTCGGGGATCAAACTCAGTTGTAGTTGTGAAATTGAAGTGGACAGCAGTGATGTTATCGCCTTCTTCATCAATTACAAAATCACTGAATTCCCATCCAATAGTTGGGAGGGCAAGGGGTGCACCAATCATGTGGTCTGTACCATTCGTGTAGGCTCCATCTGCATTGGTATCATTAGCCTCAAACATCTTCACAAACATAACATGATAGTCAACTGTGGGGGTGTTCGGATCCCACCAGTGAAAGTGTGGGGCTTGATTGTTTCCTGTAACTTTGATAGAGATATCATCTGTAGTCAGGGTAACGATACCTGCTGAATACTGATACTCTACACTATTACCTTGAGCAGCAGCTAGGGGCATGCCAATCCCCATCATCAGTACTGCAAAGGTCGCTAGAATGACTTTTTTGTAAGTGTCCATTAGATCACCGAGGTATGCTGTGAATTCTGTATATATAGCAAATATTGCTTAGCAATGTGTTTTGGGATACTAAATAGAACTATAAGACCTCTAAATTGCGATAGAAGGTTTATGAAACCTTGTAAAGATTCATGGAGCTTGTTTTTTCTTATTCATTAAGAAGAGCTTGGGCATGTTTAATGACATTTTCAACTGTGAATCCGTATTTTTCAAATAGTACTTCTGCAGGTGCCGATGAACCAAATGTATCAATACATAGATACTTTCCATTATCTCCCACCCAACGTTCCCATCCTTGAGCCACTCCTGCTTCCACGACTAAGCGTTTCTTTATCTTCGGAGGTAGAACAGATTCACGATATTCTTGACTCTGCGTTTTGAATAACTCCCAGCTCGGGAATGATACAAGTCGTACGTTAACACCTTGTTCTTGAAGTTCTTCTCCAGCATGAATGATCAAGTCTAGCTCTGAACCCGATGCCATTAGAATTATCTCTGGCTCTTTGCCAAGGTCTGCAAGTACATACGCTCCCTTACTTGCACCAGATGCAGCTGCATATTTTGCCCTGTCAATTATTGGAACATTCTGCCTAGTCAAGGCAAGAAGGGTCGGGCCTCTCCTGTTAGAGATTGCCACTTTCCATGCTTCGACTACTTCATTTGCATCTCCTGGTCTAATTACGACTAGATTGGGGATTGCACGAAGCGCTGCTAGATGTTCTACTGGCTGATGTGTGGGACCATCCTCTCCTACACCAATACTATCATGAGTGAATATCCAAATACTATGATGTCCAGACAGTGCAGAGAGTCGTATTGCTGGGCGCATATAATCTGCGAACATAAGAAATGTAGCTGAGAATGGTAGAAAGCCTCCGTGAGCTGCGATACCATTTACAATCGCTCCCATTGCATGCTCACGTACTCCGTAGTGAATATTTCGACCGTTCAGGCTTTTGGCTTGAAATGATGGACTTCCATCAATCCATGACTTGTTCGATGGTGTCAGGTCTGCTGACCCACCCACTAGTTCAGGAAGCTTGATTGCAAGAACATTAATTGTCTTTCCCGAAGCCACACGTGTAGCCAATCCTTTTCCTTCTGCAGGAAAGATAGGAAGATTATCATCCCATCCTGGTACCAACTCACCATTCATTCGTCTAGTGAATTCAGCGGCCATTTCAGGGCAATCTTTTGTATATGTATCAAAAACAGATTGCCACTCAGATTCCAGTAGCGAACCTCTGTCACCAACTTCTCGGAAAAAACCTAGAACATCATCAGGGATGTAGAAACGAGGAGTAAGAGGCCACTCCAAGTTATTCTTTGCTCCGTCAAGTTCTTCTTCACCCGCAGGTTCGCCATGAGCCTTAGAAGTATCTTGCTTATTTGGCATACCAAAGCCTATGTGCGTCTTACACATTATCAAAGATGGGCGTGGGTCGCTCTTTGCCTTAGAAATAGCTGCATCCACTGATTCGACGTCATTTCCATTATCAATTCTCTGAACATGCCAGCCGAACGCTTCGAATCTCGCTCCACGATTTTCAGTAAATGTCAAATCAGTGCTACCATCAATTGAGATCTTGTTATCATCATAGAGTAGAATTATCTTTCCTAACTTCAGATGTCCTGCAAGCGATGCTGACTCGGATGAGATTCCCTCCATAAGGTCTCCATCTGTCACTATTCCATAGATATTGTGATTGACTATCCCAAATTGGGGCTTGTTGAAAACAGCTGACAAATGTGCCTCTGCAATAGCCATCCCAACACAATTAGCTAATCCTTGCCCTAGAGGTCCTGTTGTCACTTCAACTCCAGGAGTCTTGTAACACTCAGGATGCCCTGGAGTTTTACTCTCCCACTGTCTGAAGTTCTTGATGTCATCTAGTGAAACATCGTACCCAGTCAGATGGAGAAGAGAATAAAGCAGCATGGATCCATGTCCGCCTGAAAGCACGAACCTATCTCGATCCCACCAATGGGGATTCTTGGGATTGAACCGAAGATGTCGAGTCCAAAGTGCGTATGCCATCGCCGCAGCGCCCATTGGCATTCCTGGATGCCCTGAATTAGCCTTTTCTACAGCATCCGCAGAGAGAAAGCGGATTGTATTGATTGCACGATTTTCAAGAGATTTGTCGGTCATTGGGAACTGCTCCAATTTACGGAATCACCCATGAGTGATAAGTAGCCTGATAGGCATAATCGCGTATCAGCTAGCCCTCTTTTGGTTGTTACGCTTCGCTGAGCTGTCTTCCCTTTCACTCTTTCTAAAAATTAAGGCTCACCAACGCGTGTTCCTGGTGGATACTCTTTGAGAAAGTCCTCACGAATCAAGTCCATGATTACAAAGTCATGGAACCTGCCCATCATATATGTCGCTTGTCTATATCGCCCAACAAGTTTGAACCCTGCCTTCTCATAGGCCCGCTGAGCTCGTTCATTCTCATCTAAAGTAATCAAGAAAATGCTGTTCAGCCCGAGGATATGAAAACCAACCCATAGCATGACCCTGATAGTATCTGTTCCATAACCCTTTCCAAAGTTCTCCGGATTATGAATCGCAATACCAAATTCGGCTCTTTGACTCTGTTTCGATATGTCAAAAAAACTCACGGTACCAATGAACTCCTGTGTCTTTTTGTCTTCGATTGCCAGAACCATTCCACCATCTCTCCATGGATCCATAGTGGTCGCTCGTTCCAACCATTTTCTCTCTGCATTCTTTGACATCGGCCATGCAGTAGCTAGGAACTGTCTCATCTCAAGATTATTCCAGTTCTCCATCACTAAATCCAAGTCCTCAAGCTCTAAAGCCCTGAGTCTAACCTTTTCTCCGTAATACATATTCTGAGGACCACATCCTCTGTGTTAAAAATTCTTTAGTATAGCGGAGTTCGATACACTCTTTATTCTGATTCTTTCTTTCTTCATCAGGAAGGAGTCTACAAATTATGAGTCCAAAGAAGCACTACTTTGATAATCCCATAGTTCGCGTAGACCTATCTAGAGCACGATTTCCAAAAATCTGTCCTATCTGTGGGGCTCGTGCAATACTACTATCTCGAATGACTATCGTTACAGGACGAACTCAATATCTGAGGCGTGAATGGGATCCCTATTATAGCCCATATGTTCGAAGAAAACAAGGCATCCCACAGCCCACACTCAAAGTCCTGCCCATCCAGGTCTGTGCTAATCATTACTACACGGATGAGGGAGAGGACCGATACAAATCCCTCTGTCTAATAGTAGATGGACTGGCTATGGCTTTCATGTTCTTTGGACTGTTGTTCCTAGGTGATTCAATATCACGGGGGCGCCCTATTTCTCCCTGGGTGACAGTCTTCACAGCAATCTTCGCGATTTCTATGTTCATGACAGCGATTGCCTTCAGGCCTAATGCTTTAGCCAGAGCTGTGAGAATCATTGGTTTTGACGCTGGTATGCAGAATATTCTTCTCGCCTTCAAGAGTAATTCATATCGTGACGAATTCATCAAAGAGAATTCTATGCACTCGGAGCTTGTGCGTTGGATTTTGAAAGCTGATACATAATCATTCAAAGTATTGAAAACAAGTTTGAAGTGCTCAGGTCGCCTCGAGCAAGAGCACTTCTTCATCTGTTAAACAACGATTATTTGCTTTATCGTTGGTTGTACTAGGGTGGTTGTCGAAAGATGATTTCTGCGATGCCATTGTAATCTACCTGTACATGTAAGCGTGGGTAATTGCGTCAGTAGAGATTCTCTTATTATAGGAATTCTTACTTGTCTTTCTCAATAGAGCCATGATATTTTACCTCCGATACTGGTAGGCGAAAGTGATTGCCTCAGTCGAGTAAACTCGACCAGTCTTATTCTTCAGCACAGATATGTTCCGGGTGTTGGTTGCTAGAGCCATAATAGTTCACAAGAAATACTACTCAGAATTAGTATATATAGCGAAGCCACTTTAGGGGGTCACTAGATGAAGTCACAAGATGTGACTATCGAAAAGACAGTTTTGTCATGTTGAATACAATTATGGATGAAATCACATTGTGAGGCTTCTATCAAGGATATTGACCAATATATGATAGCAACTACTGCAGGGGCCAAATACAAATTTATCAGCAATCCTTCCTTGTGAAGCTGTTTTCAGCAGACTATCACTCTGAAGAATTTGCATTACATGGTGGGAAGCGTCTGATTGTGAGGGGGCTCTCAGATGGTTCAACTATCTATGGTGTAATAATCTTAGAAATCATCTCTCAGTGAAAATGAAAAACAGTGTGGTGGAGGTCTGGCTACAACTCTGTAGGCAGACTCCAGCCGATATTTGTAGCATTGATAGGTCTAGATCTTGAGCTCTTCCTCGCTCTTCCAAAGTCCGTGTATATTGCAGTAGGCAGTAGCCATCAAAGTACCTGACTTTTTCGTTGAAAAGACGAACTTTGTAACTGGCTCAGAGTGTACTGAACCTGTATCTGGCCCTTGAGCTGACTCACCATGTGTATCAAAACTGACGTACCCAATCTCGCAGGGGAATTTTTCGTCGTCTGGCCAGAAGAATAGGTCAATCCACTTGATGTGATGGGCTGTTGTATTAGGATGTGGGATTTCCTTTCCAACAGCTACTTTCACATAGACTCGACCATTTTCTATTTTCGAGATTTCAATTGCAGGAATATGTTTCTCACTCTTCCAATCCGCAGTCTGTATCCATTTCTTGCTCATTTTTCCCTACCTCTCATATGGGGAAATGGGAGTATATTCAACTACCCACCATTTCCATTATGTTTCTCATGTTAAAACACTTCTCTTATGACAGGCTTAAGGTTATATGTAATCATCTTGCCCTGAAAATTGCTGACATAATGTCTGTAAAGGAGGAGAGTACAGTGGAATATTTTCGTCCAGAGCACCCAAATACGACTGTGTACATCTCCCTAATTGCAATTCTTACAGCCCTAACTACTGTTTCAACAATAGTACTAATCGTACCGTTTCCAACTACAGCCGGTTATTTCAATCTAGGCGATGTTCTGGTAATGATTAGTGGATTTATTTTAGGTCCACTTGGAGGGTTTATCGCTGGAGGTGGAGGTTCTGCAATTGCAGATTTAATCGTTGCACCTCAATATGCCCCAATCACTCTTGTTGCCAAGGGCTTGGAAGGAATGGTTGTTGGTCTTTTTAGTGCAAAGACATTCAAAGAAAATCGTATCCGTATATGGGATGTCATTGGTGTTATTCTTGCATCTTGTGTTATGATGTTAGGATATCTACTCGGAGAAATGTTCATACTTGAATACTCCTTTGGAGCAGCCTTGGCGGAATTAGTCACAGTCAATTCTATACAGGTAATTGTTGGTTCTCTTGTCACACTATCCATCGGTCCTATGATTCGGTCATATCTACGAGATTTGACCTATAAAGGAGAAATCCCGCAAGAGGTCGACACACTAGAGTCTTGAGTGTGTATGAAATCACTCCCAAAGGATAATCCGTATGAAAATGAAGAATAGTGATGGTCAGAACGGTTTTTTAGGACCTGCTTCACTCCAATATCTGTGCACTCGGGCTCGATATAGCCAGCTGAACTTTGTGGAAGGCGTACTGCTATGATTGACAGGAAAAAGCTAAGAATTGATAATGATCGACTGAGAGAGATATATGAGATCTTTCTCGCAGATGACAATCCACTTGTGAATGACCTTCTTATGTTGATTGACAAATATGGTGGAATTGATGAAATCAATAGAAAAGCAGAGGAGGTAAGAAAGCTCGATAATTTGATTGCAATGTTAGAGGTAAAGAATTCTCCATACGTTAGAGACCTTGAATGGCTTCAAGAACAGAAGGATAGTCATGCTTTCATTTCAATTTCTGACTATAGACAGAAAATACTTGGTGATAAATTCAAATCTACGAAATTCGATGAGAGTTTCGCTGTCACTCTTGAGATTAGCGCCTGCCAGTACTTTCCATGGCTCATCGCAGAAACTAAACAGGCTATAGAGAAAAGTGAGTTAATGCCAAGCCGTTTCATCAGGGTTCGGAAAATGGATGAGCAAACTGCAGATAATGATGTCATTGCATTTGCAGCTGCCATGCAAATATTTGGTTCGTCATATGTTGAAACGCTTGATACAAAAGGAACATATCCTGGTCCCGATGGCGCCCCAGTCAATATACACCTTGGCGGTCCATCCACAATCACAGGTTATTTTGGCGGTGTCGGGATGCCAAACAAGTTTCCCTTGAAATGGGCTGATGAGTTCCTGCATTATTATACGA
Organism: Candidatus Thorarchaeota archaeon; assembly: GCA_016839275.1. Classification (GTDB taxonomy): domain Archaea; phylum Asgardarchaeota; class Thorarchaeia; order Thorarchaeales; family Thorarchaeaceae; genus SMTZ1-45. The sequence goes on along the minus strand of JAEOUM010000177.1, from coordinate 27,195 downwards.
CCTATGGTATAACACAGGTTCTCAACATCAATCCTGGAAGTGTATTAGTTGGCTACATGATGCACAAGCTAGGGATTGACATGGAATTCAAGATCTCCGTATTCATGGGTAATGACAATCCATATGCATGCTTGTGGACTTTAATGACTGCAAAACTCTTCAGTCGAGATGATGGAACTAGTCCTCTCATTGGGTTCAACCTCTCTAATAGCGTTGACAACGAAACTATTGAGTTAGCAGCTCAGATTAGAAAAGCCTTTGATTTCGAAGACGTGGTTCGGATTGAACATCACATCACAGAAACCTACAAGTCTATTGTTCGGCAACCATATGATAGACTTTCTGAACTTCTTGATTTAGCTGATCATGTAAAGAATATTAGCGCAAAACATGAAGGCGGCACTCTTTCGATAGAAGCTTCACGCGATTATCCAAGTGATATCCTTGATTATTTCAGAACAAAGGAAGACATTATTCAAGCAGGGCATATGCCTATGCATTTGCAAAATTATCTAGACAAACATCACTCAGTGAACCGAACAGCTGAAGAGCTAACAAAACGTGGACTGACCTTCCTAGCAGCGCCTAATCTTCATATGCCTTAGTCACAATTATTCCCTTGCAAACCGGTACGAACGAGTCGATAGAGTTCTACCTACATATCAGGCTGGAAAATGTCATCATACATATTTTGAAGCCTGTTCTTATGGCTCTCTTCTTCATTCGCAAGTGTTTCGAATACAGTCCGATGCTGTCCGCTTCCTGTAAGTTCAGATAGAGCTTTGTAGAAGCTATGGGCTGCAGATTCTTTCTTGATTGCCACTATAAGCACATCTTGGGGTGTAGAAGATGGCAGTAATGGAATATCGACAAGATACTGACTCAAGTCCATATTCTCTAATTCCTCTATTGTATCACACCTGAAAGTTTCACAGACTCCTGCTTTTTGAGCAGACTGCAACTTTTCCTTATGAGTGACCTCTTGGTGCGCTAAATCTTGTAGTAGTTTCGCTGATGACTTGAACTCTGCTTCTTCAGCGGCCTTCATATAGAACTCGTATGCTTCCTCCTCTCTCTGAATTGCGAGGGAAACAAGTCTTTCGAAAGTTTGTTGTACATCAGTCAATGATATGCCTCGATGGAGGATTCATTAAGGTCGTTTTAAGCATAATGTTTGAAGACCGAACTAGCTTTAGTATATGACGTGATCCATCTAAACCATTCAGTCCCAAACACACTTGACAGAAGTATAGATTGGAAGAAGAATCTATCTTGCGAATGAATTCTTCCTTCAACATCACAATTTGGTTGATGAAAATACAGAAGAGTGATTATTACCATTATATATCAGCACACTTTGAGATGATAGCTGATGCGACTTTGGAGTAATGATTTTGCGGAAGGGCAACCAATTCCTGACAAGTGTTCCTACAGACATGAGAACCAACGACCTCACCTTGCATGGGATGATATACCTACGGGAACGAAGAGCTTTGCACTCATCTGTAATGATCCTGATGCTCCGGTAGGAGACTGGATTCACTGGCTTGTTCATGGTATACCTGTGGGAGTTTGTGAGATTAAGCCTGACGCACAAGTTCCTGGAATTCAGGTACAAAACGACTTTGGAACTCAAAATTGGGGTGGACCTGCTCCTCCTTTTGGCACGCATCGATACGTTTTCTCACTCTATGCACTATCAATTCCAGCGTTAGAAACTGTGGATAAGAACAGCTTCAAAGAACTATGTGAGAAACATAAGATTACTGTAGCTAAAACAATGGGTACATATACACGATAGTAAGAGCCCGGTTTTATAGGTGGAGATTGCCTTTGATGATATTGAGCACAAGCTCAACAGGCGTTGATTCCAATGAATGATGATATCCTTCTCGAAACTAGGGATTTGCGGGTCGAGGTTAATGGTGTACCAATTCTTGGTGGCATAGACCTTACATTCAAGATAGGACAAGTTTATGCAGTCCTGGGTCCAAATGCTTCAGGCAAGTCCACGTTAGCAAAGACAATAATGGGTCTACCAGAATACAAGGTCACAGGTGGTGACATTCTATTTAATAGTAAATCGATTTTAGGCGAATCGATTACCGATCGTGCGCGCATGGGAATTGCTTACGCGTTCCAAACACCCCCACGAATATCTGGTGTAAAGCTTGACGACTTCATCTGCCGAGTATGTCCTGACTATCAGTGCAGTGATGACTCTGAAACCTTCATGGGAGAAACATGTGCATGCAAACAGATACTCTATGATGATTTTGAAAGACTTGGAATCAGAAACCTTGCAAACCGTGATCTAAATGATGGATTCTCTGGGGGCGAGTTAAAGAGAAGTGAGCTCTTTCAAGTCCTCTCAATGCGGCCTAAGGTCATGTTTCTTGATGAACCTGATAGCGGACTTGACTATGATTCCCTCAAGATAGTTGGGAAAGAACTCAAGGCAATAAGAGAGAAACATGAGGTGACCCTAGTAATAATAAGTCACCATCGCTATGTTCTTGAATTCTTAGAGGTGGATAAAGTCTACATTCTACAACATGGCAAGCTCGTTTACATCGGGGATATGAGTGACATCCCAGTTTTGGAAGAGAAAGGGTATGAGCGCTTCCTAGCTGAAATGACTGGGTGAGGAGGCTTATTGATGCCATCAGATAACAAGAAGAAACGTGCGCATTCAGCTAGGGAAAAACCATCTCAATATGGCAGTGATATTGATCTTGAAAATTATAATTATTCAACCTCCAAACCTAATGACTTGGAATCCCTTGATGAGCTTTCAGAACAGGATCGTATCTTGACACAAGAGGTTGGATTTGATCCTTCACAAGAGAGAGTTTCAGCAACATTCATGCAGTTTGATAACGAGAGTTTCCTTGCAGATGTTTTAATTCAACAAGAAGGGCTTGAGGTCATGCCAACTGATCAAGCTCTCCAAAAATATGATTGGCTGCATGATTATCTTTGGAATGCTGTCCAAGTTGATACTGATAAATACACAGCAAGAAGTGAGTTGGAGAATTACAGTGGTTACTTCATCCGGGCTACTGCTGGATCTAAAATCAAAATGCCGGTTCAAAGTTGTCTGATAATGAAGAAGAACCAATCCGTCCAGAATGTTCACAATATCGTCATAGCTGAGGAGGGTTCGGAACTCCATATTATCACTGGGTGTGCCACACCTTCAAATGTAGAACAATCACTTCATCTGGGCGTGTCAGAGTTCTATGTCAAAAAGAAGGCTCGGCTCACATTTACCATGGTCCATAGATGGAGTGAGATGACTGATGTGAGACCCCGATCCGCCACTATTGTTGAAGAGAATGGCACATTCATCTCCAGCTATGCAATACTGAGTCCACTCAAATCAATACAGACTTTTCCCAAGGTCCGATTAGTCGAACCGGGCGCTAAGGCTGATCTTTACTCGGTTGTATACGGGAGTAAGAAATCAAAATATGACATTGGAGGGCTTTTGAGTCTTGAAGCTCCAAACTCTAGTGGTAAGGTCATTTCGCGGTCTATTGCTACAGATGAGTGCGAAATTATAGCTCGAGGAGATTTAATTGGACTTTCTGGAGAAACAAGAGGTAGACTGGAATGTGATGGACTTCTGGTCAGCAACACTGCAGTGATTAGAGCCGTACCTATGCTTGCAGCGCGTGCAGAAGGTTCAGAGCTGAGTCATGAAGCCACTGTTGGTAAGGTTGGTGCTGAGCAACTTAGCTATCTCATGAGTCGTGGATTGAATGAAGAAGAGGCTACTTCACTCATAATCCGAGGTTTTGTCAAATTGAAGGTTCCGGATCTTCCACCAGCACTTCAAAAATCGATTGATGATGCCATCAAGATGAGCATGGAAGGAAGTATGTAATCTCCTAGGCTAATCTCTAGGCACTATTTCACGCATGCTGGAAGGAAGGTACTTGTGGAGTGCTGCAGGAATCTTGACACTACCATCTTCTTGCTGATAGACCTCCAAAATCGCCACCAATGTTCTGGGATTGGCCATCAATGTGCTGTTTAGAGTGTGCACAAATGCTTTCTCAGTTCCACCTTTCTTAATCCTGAACTTAATGTTCAGACGTGTGGCTTGATATGCTGTGCAGTTACTGCAGGATCCACCTTCGCGATATGTCTGCTGACCTGGGAACCAGAACTCAAGGTCATACTTCTTTGCAGCAACAATACCAATGTCACCAGTGCATACATTCACAATACGATACGGAAGTTTAAGTGCCTGAACATATTCTTCTTCATTTTGAATTAGCTCTTCATGAATTTCCCAAGATTCTTCTGGATGACAAAAGACGAATTGCTCAACTTTATTGAACTGGTGCACTCTGAAGATTCCCTTTGTGTCCTTCCCATGCGAGCCTGCTTCTTTTCTAAAGCATGCACTTACTCCAGCAAGTTTGATTGGAAGATTAGTTGGTTCGAAAATTTCTCCCATATACATAGCTGCCATTGGATGTTCAGATGTGGCAATAAGATACAGGTCCTCTCCTTCTATTTTATACATCACATCCGCAAAATCAGCTAAATCCGTCACTCCTTCATACGGTTCTCGCCGCATCATAAATGGTGGATATACGAGAGAATATCTTTTCTTCAATAACATGTTCAATGCCATCTGCTGCATGGCAATATCGAGCATTACAAGCTCATTCTTGAGATAATAAAACCTAGAACCTGCAACTTTTGCTGCTCGTGGGATGTCTCCAATGTTAAGTGATTCGAGTAAATCTACATGACTATGAACCTTGAAATCAAACTCTGGTTTGCCACCCCATTCCTTCACGACCTCATTATCTTGGTCATCGGCGCCATATGGGACACTCTCATGAAGTATGTTGGGGATACTCATCTGTATCCTCTTGAGCTCAGACTGCAATTCATCAGTTTCTCTCTCGACCTCAGAGATCCTCTTATTCACTTGATTAGCTTGCTCCACAAGCTCTGAGTCGTCTTGACCGGATTTTTTTCGTTGACCGACTTCTTTTGAAATTCTGTTTCGTTGTGTTCTGAGATTCTGTATTTCTCTCTGAAGAGCTCTTATCCTATCATCAAGTTTGAGGAAACTCTCAAACTCCTGAAGTTTAGCCTTATCTCTACGTCGTTCTAGATTCATTCGAATAAGGTCTATGTTCTCACGGATGAATCGAACATCTAACACTAATATTCTCTCCTGCATTAGTTAGCTAACTCAAGCAGAGCTTCTTTCCTCATAAGTCGTTTTCTCTATAAACTCGACTTTTCACCTTGCTCTTTCTATGGCTCTTCTATAGACTTCCTCAATTTGACCTATCTGATTATGCCAAGAGTATTTTTCCTCGACCTTTCTCCTACAGCGCATACCCATTCTCTGTCTTAACTTCTTGTCCTCTGCAAGGACTCTCATAGCATCGATAATCGCCCCAATGTTCTCAGGCTCGACTAGGATTCCCTCATCCTTTCCTAATAATTTGACAGTTTCGCCAATTGCTGTTGTTATCACTGGAAGTCCACAACCCATTGCTTCTAGGACACTCAAACCCAGTCCCCCGATATTTTGCGGGATTACAAATACATCCATCCTCTGAAGGACTACGGGGATTTCATCATGCTCGATTGCTCCCAACCAAGAGAGTGAACCATCATCAACGCATCCATTAATCTGGTGTTTCAGCATGCCATCACCGATGAGCGTAAGTCTGGATTTCGGATTCTCAGCATGATACTCTCGATACGCATCCAATAATAGATGAACCCCCTTGTCATAACTAAGACGACCAACATACACAAAATCAACAATTCCATCGTCGATCATCTTATTCTTATTGGGCTTGAAGAGGTCTATATCAACTCCATTTCTTATCACTGATACGCTATTTTCTGAAAATCCGCTTTCAAGAAAGTATGGTTTTTGAGAAGGGTCGACGAGAATGACTTGATCATATTTTCTACTAGCAAACAAAGAGGCTTTCCATGCTACGCCAAACAAGGTTGTATATATTGAACTGCCAGCAGCATAGGCAAGATGGTATGTAACAACAAGGGGTGGCAACGCAGTCTTAAAATAAGGCAATAGGAATTCGGTACTTCCTGAATTCATTTGAATGTGTAGGACTTCGATTTCGTTTTCTTGGCACTGTTTAGCAATAATCCGTGGGGCTGTAATAGAATCGATAGAAAAATGTGGATTCAACTGAACTGCCTTGTACCTGTGCACTCTCTCAACAGGAAGACCCTCCACTCTCTTTGATTGAGTGAACACATGTACTTCGTGATTTCGTTTAGTCAAACCTGTGAGGACGGCGTTGGCTCTGATACATAGCCCGTCTGGTGCACCAAACTTGCTCACCATTCCAATCCTCATTGTAATCTCAGCAACCCGATTCTGGGTTCAATTACATCCTCTTATAACGTCTTTTGATAGCACTCAGTTATCAAGCTCTGATGAAGGACACAGATTGTTGATAGAACATGATGAGCATTTTGGATGTGAGGCTTTACATGTCTGTCTACCATGTGCTCCAATGAGGCGAGCATAGTCAATCCATTTGTCCTTTGGAAGAAGCTGCATGAGGTCTTTCTCAATCTTGTCTGGTTTCTTATCATATTGACTGAAATGAAGTCTTACTGTGACTCTCATGATATGGGTGTCTACAATAATACCCTCGGCGATTCCATAAACAGTCTGGAGAACCACATTTGCTGTCTTTCTACTTACTCCTGGAAATGTAATGAGCTCTTCAAGGGTTTCAGGTACCTCTCCTCTAAAGTCTTCAGAAATCATTCTTGATGTATCTTTGATATAAGTGGCCTTTCGATTATACGCTCCGCAAGAGCGAATAATTTGAGCCAGATCTTCCACATTCGCCTTTGCCATCTTCAATGGATTTGGATATTTGCCAAACAACACCGGTGTGACTTTGTTTACCCCTACGTCTGTGGCACGTGCTGATAGAATCGTCGCAATTAACATCTCAAATGGATTGCTGAAGTGCAGGTATGTTGGTGGTGCATCTGGGTACGCCGCCTTCAATCTGCGAAGAACCTCTTTTATCCTCATCTCTTCTTTATTCATATTGATCCCTCACATTTGTGAAAGAGCATGAATCTATGCTTTAAAGATAACATCATATGAAATCATCCTACATGAGTGTTGTTTCATCTTGGATCTGGCGAGCTTGAGATGTAAGGTCGTATCGTGCTATTGAACCAAGAATCAGAACATTCAAAACCAGTACACCAACAAAGAGATACAAAATATTGGTTGTTTCTGAAATTAGTCCCCCAATTAACGGGCCAATCGAGGATGCTAGGAAAATTACAAACCAAAACATGCTAAGTATCTTTGAGGTATCCTGACTTGGCAGTCTCTTTCGAATTAAAACGAGCATCACTGTATACCATAATGTATCATTAACATATTTCAAAACCACAGCAAGAAACGAGGTCTTGAAGACAACCCCAAGTCCTGGTATTATCAAATTTGCAGATTCAGAAAAAGCGATTGGCGCCCAGTCAGGAAACCAATAAGCTAGTATTAGAAAGGTTGCAGATATAGGCATTACAGCATATACCATAAGTGCTGTTGATTTCACTCCTTTTCGATCAGATAGGCGTCCTACCTTCAATAAGAGTGGGACTTGAATCACAAGAGTTACAATCATCATGATTGCTATGGATTGGACATCTATTTGCAATACATCATTCATGTAAATCAACGCACCAAGTTTGAAGAATGAATCACTTATTGCATCGAGTATACAGACTACCATCATCCCTGGAATTATTGTTAATAGAACCCTGAATGCCCGTGTATTATCCTCTATGAACGTTCTCCATAACTTTGTCCCTGCTCCCCTTTGTTTCTGAGGACTACCTTCTAGATAGATTGCCCTTGCCAGTGTGGAAACAAATAGACAAGCCCCACCTACTAGATGTATCAGCCGATAGGCTTCAAACTGAATAAACGGATAGAGGAACGCAAAAATTACTAGCGTGATAATCGAAAGAACTCTGCCCGCTGTAAACAATGAAAGTGCAAGACCACTATGCTCTCGAGGGATGTTATCCATTATGTATGCTGTTGACCCTCCCTTTGTGATCTCCATCGATGATATGATTACAAGAGCTATGAAGATGAAGATTGGATCGACGAAGACACCAATCATTAGATGATAAATCGCCATCAAGAACATTGAAACAACAGCCAGAGTCTTTCGATTCACTGTATCTCCAACATAGCCACCGAAAAAGCGTGAAATAGCAGCTATTAATGACGTCACAGTTCCTATGGCACCAATGACTATGAAACTAGGAATTATGTACCAAAGATACAGATTGAGAAATGTCGATAGATATGCAAAGGCATTGAAGACCCATGCTGTAGCTAAATATGCTCTATAATTACCCCATGAAAAAACAGCGCTCAGAGAGGCTCGGATTCCAACAGTCTGTTCACGAACCTCTTCAGCGTCATCGTGGTCCACTTCTCCCAAATCATAGGGAAGTTCGGGATTTCCTGTTGCGGGATTATTGTCCAAACTCTCGTCACTCCGCACACCATGCTTTTGGACCACTTTCAATTTTAGTCTATCTCCGAACACTGACCTAAGCCGGGGGATTCCAAGTCTTTGGGGGTCTTGGATTCACGATAGCTAGGTGTTTGTTCGGAACTATTTAGACTCCTTTCCTATTCTCGTCTAATCTCCACTTTTCGAGGAACCATAGTTCTCGAATGTGGAATTTATCTTCTTCTTGACTTCCAATGAATCACTAATCGAACACAAGCACCTTGACCTCCCCATCAGCAGTGGGAATAGCCATGAGTTTGTGGGTGCATATGTCAGCTGTGATTACTAGGCATTCTGGTGGAGCGTGTGCTGTCATAAGGTTCCTGACTGCTAGTTCAAGGTTGATTGCAGTCAATCTTACAACCTCTGGGTCAGTAAACGGGTCCACTTCGCGGCCTGTTTCGGAAGTCAGAATGTTTCCAAGTACTGGCTCGATTCTTTCAGTTATCATTTGTTTCTTTTCTCCTTTTTTTTTCTATACGGGATTGCCCCGTATTCATGATTTTACCAAGGTTCTGGTAATTCATCGCCGGGTTTCATGTTCATTCTGGTTCTCTCCAATTTTCATGTTCTCTTTCGATTTTATGTTTGGTTGGCGGTAGACTCCTTCTCTGGCTTTGTAGAAGCCATACTGGGACCCTATCGCCAGTTTCTCTGTTGTTAGTTTCTCATTGAACTCTGTCACTGCAGAGAATGGCTAAGAATCCCATACCAACCAATGTCCAGCAACGAAGAATCTTCAAGCGTAGTTCACTCACCTAAGTGTGAATATCCATTTGCCAAATCTAGTGTCCACTAGAATGGGCTTGGATCTTCGCACGGTGGTTGAACAACGGTTGAGATACCGCGCACGACACCAATTGATAGTAACTCCAATGCAGCACGATTCTTAGTCATGCTCTCGTAGAGAGTTCGTATCCTGTCTGTGCTAATCGCTTTCACCTCCTTTTATTGCTGGGCATTATCTGGTATGGCGGATACACTGACTTTCACTCTAGCCTGTGCGACCTGATTGACCTTATGTGTCATAGCCGGCCGCCTGCCTCTGACTAGATAGGCAAGATGGTCTGATCTAATTAGGCCAGTATCACCTAACCTATGAGCTCAGTCTGCAGTGTGAATCCAAGACTATACAACCAAATCTAGCATAATAAGGGAGTGGTGTGCGGAGAGATTTACTAGAATGGACTCTAGATGCCATTAGAAGGACCCATCATTTTCGAAAAAACAGAACGTACTATCTAGATATTACAAGGGTATCATAAAATGGTCTTACAATACATTCTTAACTTAACATCTGGCCATATTACGTAGGTATCTGGTGAGGTATTATGCGGACACTGGGTCCTAGCGAGCTTCGATTGCTCAGTCGGTTAGTGATTGATCCATCATTGCGTCAGGCAGGGCTAGCAAAAGAACTGCAAGTGACTCGATCTGCAGTAAACCAGATTTGGAAAAAACTGGAGTATGAGAACGGGCTAAGAATTAGAGGAAATTTCGATTATGGAAAACTTGGACTCCAGATGGTTTTTGGATGGGCAATCACTAATGAGGCATCAGACGTTCTAGAAAAGTTCCATCGATGGCTTAAATCTAGCAAGTTGGTTACTTTGGCACTAAAGTCACAGATTTCTTCAACTTTTGACTCACTTGTCTATTTTGAAGCGCTTTATCCTTTGGATAGTCAATATAGTTGGTTTCAAAATCAAATTGAACGATTTCGTAAGAAACCCTACTCCCTCACAATCTATACCAGTAAATGTCTGAAGGTTTCTCATCATTTGAATCTGGGATTGTTCGATGGAACCAATTGGACCTTTCCTGAAACCTTTCGGTTGGAAGCCTCAATTGGAGCTGCAAGGGGGTATGTAGATATTCTTCCTGCAGTGGGTACTGTTGAACAGAGTACACCAAGTAAACCTGTTGTAAATGATTTGATTGTTGCAGCAGCGATTGAAAGTGATTACCATGCCCCTGCTACTAGATTAAAATCATTGTGCACCGAGTTAGGACTCAAATCTGATTCAGGTCGCACACTTCGGAGGAGAATATCTCGAACAAGGAAGATGCTCGCACGCCCGTATGTTGATATCAATAACATAGGCCTGAATCAACGTATAATGGTTGCCACTCGAAATGAACTTCACGTAGAATCTACGTTGTCTCACCTCCTTCATGCTCAAGCTGGAACCTTCCCGAAAGCACGTGTCATATCCGGTCCCGGTTTCACACTTCTCGACTTGGAGGTTCCCGATAATATCAAATGGCTACCTCTCTCTCATGTGATGTCAGGTCTTGCTGGTATTTCATCAGAAACATGTACATTTATAGCCGACCAACACGAGAAAGCAGCTCGACTTGAGAGTGTGGTGTCTTACTTGGCATCACGCACGCCCTCTGGATGAAATCATCCGGCGTTGAAAAGATTGGACAAAACTCATTCAGGAACAAAGGATGCAAATCGTGATTCTAGTCCATATCATATTTCAGTAGAAACACCATATGATGATTTAATCCCTCAAGTTGCCGAACCTGCTGTCCAATTCTACCTTGATGCTATGAAAATATACCTGGGTCTCTGTGCTGGTTCGATTACCATGGAAAATGCACTCAGAGCAGTTGATAGGTTAAAAGAAAATCCTGAATACACTATTTCGCCAACTAATCCAACTCTAGTTCCAATAAATGAACGATTTAGAGTAAAGATGCTCGAGAATCTTCAGACCCTGAAAAAATTCAATCTCTTCTCTGTGAGTGCACTAAGGTCTGCATACAATTTTGTTTTCTTGGTTGAAGATGCTCCACTTAGTGAAACTGATTTGGCAGTTCTTTCTGTCCTCTGCAAAACTCCATCAATCTCACTCATTAATGCTTCTAAACTCATCAACTTGGCTCCTCGAACTATCGCCCGATCTCTACAACGACTTCAGGAGAGAAATAGTCTTAGAGTGTCTTGTTTAGTCGATTATGGCGCATTCAATCTTCAATCAGTAATGATGTTCTTTGCTCTTCAGAAGGGCATAGAATGGGAACCAATCGAGCACGGTTTGACTATATTTCCGTTCACAAAGAGCATCCTCAGAACTGCAATGACTGATGTTGGATATGCGACATTCCTAATTCCCAATTATAAGGAATCCATATCATACTTCATTCAATCAATAAAAGGAGCTGCAAAATCGCTCTTTGATTACTCCAGTATACATATTCAAACTCAATCAGGAGCTACATCAGACATTGCTCTGTTTCATAACGATTCATGGGATTTACCTGAAAGCCTAGAGAATATGTTGAAATTAGATGAAATTACTGATTCCGAGGATTACCCCCCACTTCTCAATTCCACTGATACAAAACTGGGACTCAGCAAAGAGGATTTCATAATTGCTGCTGGAATGCAGTTAGATGCCAGGGCACCCCCCAGCAAACTTAGCGAAAACCTCAGGATGCGCGGAATGAATATTGATCCTAAGAAAATATCAACCATCACTCGCAAGCTCCAGAGTCACTGTCTAACACTTCCTTACTTGTCATTTCTGATTCCAAAACTATCGTCGAATTTTTGTTTTGAAATTATCTGCAATGATTATTGGAAATCCCGCATACTGTCAACAATCAAGAAGTTCCCTTGGGTTATGTACTACCTATCAACAAGAGGAATAACTGTTTGGGCAATGATTCCAGAAAACCATCAAGTGGAGTATTATCAACTTTTTCGAGCGCTGGAACAAAAACCCGGAGTGAATTCGGTCCAACCAATCATGACAATTTCTCCTTGTGGATCAAAGTCAATGCTCGACCTGACTAGAAATCTACAATATATCGATGGACATTGGTCAATCAAATTAGAAAATCTGGATATTGGTAACTACATTGATTACTAAGAGTTAGTATCTGATTGTTCACAGACTCTCTTTGCTTGGACTAATTGTTTCACACCATCAATAGTCGCTCCTTGTGGAGGGCCAAAGACTACTATTGTCACTCCTAGCTCTGCAAGCAGTTTTACTCGATTACAAACACTCTTTTGTGTTCCGCAAACACAGAACTTGTCAATGACACTTTGATCAATTAAATTGATCACATTCTCATCAATTTTGCCTCTCGCCCTCAGCAGCGATAGTGCAGGTTGAAGTTTTTCGTCTAGATTAAAACGGGTCCTTATCGATGGACTCACTCCTAGTGCTACAATTCCTGCAGCGGTTCGAATACTAAGTTGTTTACTACAATGCACCGAGTTTCCAACTAATGATGGGGGAAAAACACCAATCCCGAATGTATCCGGAATGTCTCCCAATGTTTCTGTTGCCCATCTTATCATCTCAGAATCCGAGTAATTCAGAAGCACTCCGTCGGAGTTTCTAGAGGTTTCTATCATCTTCGCACCTTGCGCCCCCAAGAATATACGACAACCCTGATAAACAGTCAACCCCTCTCGAATTCTTTCCAGTGACTCTGCCATTCTACTTACAATTTTTGCACTCCTTCCGTATTTGACACCAATATCAGCTAACCTCGCCCTGTCACCAGGACCTATCATTAGATCAAATCTGTTACCATGCTGTTTTATCAGGGTAGACATGTATTGCACTATTTGTTTTGGTGGATAGACTAACGGACTCAGAAGACCTACACCAATTCTACATTGTTTAGTCCTTTGAGCTATCACTGAGGCTAAAATGGGTGATAACCTAACTGCTGGATAGTCAATTATCCAGATGGAGTCCATACCACCACTATCTGCAACTATAGCCTTCTCCACAATTTCGGAGACCGACTCTCTGAGATTGATGGCTATTCCCCACTGGATCATAGGTCCCTCCTCTGATGTATTTCCTTGAAGATGTCGATCATTGCCTGTTTCCATTCTCCACTAAATGGAGGTCCAAGAACTATTTCTGTTGCACCTAGATTATGTATTTCTTCAAATCTGTCAACCATATGTTCCTTTGTTCCAGAAATGGCAAAAGTATCGATAAACTGCTGATCAATGAGTTCAGCGCCTGCTTTTGGTCCCGAGGATGCAACGACTTCACGTATTTTGTCAGCGCGTTCTCGATTTATATCCAACATTTCTAATACCTGCTCTGGTGTGTCTGCAACTACCAAGGCGACAACCTGTCTAGCTAGCTTCTCACTTCCTCCCTTAAACGTTGGAATCGTTGGTAGCCAGACTACTTTCTCAATCTCTCTCTTATTTTTCTCTCTCTCAAATGCAATCTTGTCAATAGTGTCTATTGCGTATCGCAAGTACTCTCCTGGCCCTGAGAGGATGACTCCGTCTGCTATTTTCCCAGCAAGTTTCAACATCTGAGGTCCACGAACCCCAAAGAATATTGGAATGTCAATTGGTTGACTGATTCGTAAACTGTAGTCTGTAAGATTGAAGAGCTCAGATTCCACTGTCACAGACTCAGAATTGAATAGGCGCTTCAGAGATAGAGTTGCATCCCGTAGTGCACTAACAGGTCTTTCCACCTGCCTTCCTAATCTCTGTAAGTCCTGAATTCCCCCTAGTCCTATCCCAAGAATAAATCTTCCATTTCCAAGCTCCTGCAGTGTGAGAGCGGTTCTAGCAATCGTTGAGAGATTATGAACTGAAATAGGTATGATGCCCGTTCCAACTCTTGCTCTTGATGTATTCTCTAACAGCGATGCGGTGAGAATGGAAGTCTCTTGTCCTAGACCAATATCTTCTCCTACCCATATTCCTTCTACTCCTAGTGAATCTGCATTATGTCCTATCCAATTTGTAGCACTCAACTCCATACTCGTAGTTATGCCAACACTCGCTCTGTACATTGTAGTAACCTCTCTCTAATCTCTCTCACTATATCCGTTTGCTCTTTGAAGTATTCGACGGTTGCAAAACACGCATAGATATTTCTGTAAATGTAACAAGCAAACAACGATAACAGTGATACGAATGGTATGGGGAATAACAGGCTCCGGTGATAGAATCAATGAGATTCTAGAAACCATGATACAACTCAAAGAACAAGATGGTCTAAAGATCTCAGTAATTGTTTCGAAGGCTGGAGAGCAGGTATTTAGATGGTATAAGCTTTGGGGCCGTCTAAAAGCATCTTTTGACAAGATTTCGACTGAAACCAATGCCAATGTGCCTTTCATTGCTGGACCTCTTCAGATTGGCAAGTATGACCTACTATTTGTTGCGCCTCTCACTGGTAATTCGACGGCTAAAATTGCTCATGGTATTGCTGATACATTGATTACAAATGCTGTAGCTCAGACTCTCAAGGGAAGTACGCCTGTTTATGTATACCCTGTAGATCAATCAAAGAATCCTGTCGAAACAATGGGACCCGATGGAATAAAATTCACTATCAGACCGCGTAGCATTGAATTGGAGAATGTAGATAGGCTGCGGAGTATGAACGGAGTTACAGTTCTATCAAATCCTTCAGAGATTTTAGATGTGATAAGAAAAAAACTCGAAAGCACTTGAGGATATGTGAATGAAGAATTTCTCTACTGATGCAGTACAGAGAGCAGTACGAAATTCTATTGTCGAATGGTTCAATACAAATGGTCGAGATTTCCCTTGGAGGTCTACTACAGATCCTTATCATGTGCTGATAGCTGAGATGCTCCTACGTCGAACCACAGCTACTGCTGTTTCTCGGATTTATCCTGATTTTATGAAGCAATTCAAACAGCCAGAACAGCTTGCCAGAGCAAACATTAGAACCATTGCATCCATGATTCACACACTTGGGCTCCAGAATGTGAGGGCTCAGCATCTCCAAAATACTGCTCTCAGTATAATAGAGGGATTCAACAGCTCAATTCCGCAAGCCTTTGAAGAATTGACAATCCTTCCTGGCGTTGGTAGGTATGTAGCATCTGCTGTTCTGAATTTTGCATATCATATTCCTATGCCACTTGTTGATGGCAATACAATCCATTTGATGTTTCGAGTGTTTGGATTAACGTTTACTGGTCCTAACGACCAACGAGCATGGGACTTCATGGGGTCTTTTAACTTAGGAAATCAAAATAGGGCTTTTTACTGGGGCATCATTGATTTAGTGGCGTTAATCTGTCTTAGAAAGTCCCCTCGATGCAACATCTGTCCTCTTCAGGGAGTATGCAAATGGACCCATGAAAATACTAGTTGAGTCGACACATCTACTCTCTTCAGCTTCTAGCTACTTGTGGATGTTACCAGCTCATCATTGATTATTAATCTAAATCGGGAATAGTAATTTCTACTGCGAAACGTTCTCCGCATGGACAGCTGGCATTAATCGGATATTTGTCAGGTGTATCTATTTCTATGACTGCACCCTGTAAAGCAGCTTTGTCAATCATCGTCTGCATGCTATGAACCATGTATTTTGCGAATCCTATCACAAGGTCTGGGATTGATATATCATCAATCCAGTAAATGAATCGTGAGCAACTTGGACAATGGCTTAGGATAACTCTTGTACCATCCCCACAATTTTTACATTGCAGATTTGAATAATGATAATCTGGAGCATTTGGGCATGGTAGTAAACACTGATTCTTAGTACCACATCTATAGCAGTAGTATTCGAAGTTGACGTTTTCACTCATACGGAATCAATTACCGCACCCATGTCGTACAATAAATCTCTTTGTTGCACTACTGTAATTTTTCGATGAATATCAATAGTTGGGGACCTAATAAGGGGCATCGAGGATTATATTTAGGAAGTGTCCATTAATGCTGATTGAACAGTCTGATATCAAGCTATTATCCCTTCTACTTGTATTTCTTAGTGAGAACTATTCGACTAGTCACAATCGGTGTGATAGCTGTGGTACCACAACTCCCCGATTTGGCAAGTCCTTTTTTATCAGTAGCGAGTGGGTCTGTGTCAGCTGCGTCTTACAACGGATTCAAGCAGTAGCTTGCAAGTGAAAAACTACAAAAACCGAAGAGTGAAAAGTAAGTGTAGGAAACTCAAAGGCACTGGTGAATCCCTTGAAGATCAGAGTTCAACCGCATCTAAGAGTTGGAGAAGGCGATGTAGAGAAGGTCGTCATTATTACTGGCAATCCCGATAGAGTACCTAAGATTGCATCAAAGATGAAAGATCCTGAAGAACGTGCCCGATATAGAGGTTTGGTGACATACCATGCCTATACCGCGAAGGGCAACCCTGTCACGATTTCCGGTACTGGGATGGGAGTGGCATCGACTCATATCTGTATAGAAGAACTTGCAAAGCTTGATGCAAAAGTGATAATCCGGCTTGGTAGTTGTGGTGGAATAGATCCATCAGTCATAACAGGCAATGTAGTCGTTCCCACTGGTTGTGTCAGAGATGAACGAGCTAGTCTGAACTATGCCCCCATTGAGTATCCTGCTGTGGCATCACCGATTTGGTTTACAGCTCTTTTTGATGAGGTTTCCAAGCTCCTTCCCTCAAATCGTGTACATACTGGAATATGCTTGACAACCGACATTTACTACGCAAATCCAATCTATGACAAGTTGGATTTGTGGACTCGTGCAAAGGTCAAATGCGTGGAGATGGAGAGTTCACTTGTATTCACTTTTGCGCAGACCCGAGGTTTAGATGCCGCATCGATTCTGTCTTGTGATGGTAATCTTCATGGTGCTCAAAAGGGAGAGCAGAAAGATGAAACCGAACAGACAGGAGAACAAGATCCACTCATAATTGAAGCTATAGAAAAGACAGTACAGGCAACTATTGCGTCCATTGATAGAGTCTTTGAAACATAATTCTCGTGAAAAACAACACATTGTTATCAAGGCAATACTCTATTCTTGGAGGGACATACCTAATGGCCTCTGAAGACACTGAGTCGCCTGATATTACAGGATTAAGATCCTATTTGATAATGAAGGCAGAAGCAAAAGAAGCCTTGAAGTTAGCAGAATTGAGGTGGATTGATAAAGAAACTCCGAACTATATCAAAATACATCCACTTGATATGAACGAAATCGAAGCCTTTGTTGACCTGTACAATCGCTGTTTTCTCGCATCACCAGATCCTTTCTGTCCCCTGACCCCCGAGGAAGCAAGAAAACTTGAACCCGAGGGAATCTTTGTGGCTAAACTTGCTGAACAACACGCGGGTTTCATTGCATGTTTCATTGAGAAAAAGGCGGAATCTATCTATGGTGAAATTACTGGGATAGGAGTTCTTCCCAATCGAAGAAGAAAAGGAGTTGCAACAGAACTCATCAAAAGAGCTACGACATTTTTCCTAGAATCCGGTGTTGATGATGTATACTGTGAAGTATATGAAGCGAATATACCCTCACAGATGCTGATTATGACATACGGATTCAGAGAAGTTGGCCGGCGAAATATACCCATGCAGGTTTCAAAGCAGATGGACTCATCAGATGAACTACCTGGCGGGAAAATAATGCGCCGCTTAGGTTTAAGACCGAGAGCAGGATGTGAAGATTGCAGAGACATCTAACGACAAACTGGACAGCTTATTAGCCAGATGTCACCATTCTATGATTGCTATGAATGAATCAGAGGTTGAGAACGCTCATTGGCCTCAGAGAAAGATTAACCTCAGATATCTTGAGAAAGTGAATAATCCCCACTCAATCCATGGTATCTATCCGTATAGGGGCAAGATGTCCGCTATTGATGCAGCGCATGTAATCTCACAACTAGTACCAAATTCGAGATTACTGGACCCCTTCTGTGGAACGGGTACCATCATCTATGAGGCGCAACTGCGAGGACTTCAGGTTACAGGAGTTGATAACAACCCCCTCGCTTGTATTATAGCACGTGGGAAGACGGAACCAATTGACAAAGAATTCACACTCACTCATCTTGAATATTCTATTGAAAAAGCACACACTCTCTCTTATGTTCCTCCGATGCCTACAGCTCCTGCTGAGTATTTTCATGAAACAACGGCAGAGCAGATCATGAGGATATTATCTGTTTCAGACAGCTTCTCTCCTTTTCTTCTAGCATGCTTCTATGGAGCAATATGCCTTGCCGCAAGAGCTTGTAATGGATGGTTGTGGACATCAACATCGATTGGAAAAATCAATCCCCCTCTTCGAGAGATTGATTTCTTCTCCACGCTTTTTCGAAAGGTGCGAAAACATATTGATTTCGTAAAGGGAACACCGTTAGTCAAAATTCATTCATATGACGCACGAGCAATAAATGAGATAGTTCCATCAAATTCCATCGATGTTGTCTACACAAGCCCTCCTTACTTTGATGCTCTGGATTACACTGGGTATTATACAAAACTAGTAATGGAAATATTAGGAATCGATAGAAATCAAATTCGTGATGGATTAATCCAGCGATATTCGACCTATGAAAAAGATATGCGTGAAGCTCTACTCGCACTCGATCAAGTTGTGCACAACAAGTCCATCATTATCTTTGTTGTTGGAAATCGAATGGTCCATGGAAAATTAGTCCGTGGTTCCGATTTCTTTTCAAAAATCGCACCTTGGGCTGAGCCTTATGTAGTAGAACGAGAGTACACGAAGACAGCAAGTGGACTCTGGGACAGAATAAATGCGACCAGAAGAAAGGAACAAGTGGTTGTATGGGACTTGGGTCTAAGGGGGCGAAAATAGAATGACTAACCATCTAGTTGTGATAGGGGATAGTCGCCACATGGATTTGGTCCCTGATGAATCTGTACACTTGATTGTCACATCTCCACCATACTGGCAACTCAAGGACTATGGACATAGGAACGCTATTGGCCAGTCTTCTTCATCCTATGACGAATATCTTGAGTCGCTCTGTGAAGTGTTTAAAGAATGTGTAAGAATCCTTGTACCAGATGGCAAGCTTATAGTCGATATCATGCCAATACTACTTCCAAGAACAGTCTCGAAGTTCAATCGTAGAATCACCAAGATAGTATTAACAGATCTAGAGGAATTCATGAGTTCTCTAGGCAACATGTATTTTCATTCTCTCTATATCTGGGACAAACGAAAAGCTGTACGATTTAGTTCGTGGGGATCATACCCCTACCCTCCCAACCTATTGGCTACATATCCCTATGAATGGATTATCGTTTTTTCCAAGAGTGGGAAACGACCCCCGGTAGATAAGAAGAGGAAAGAGATGTCCGTGATCACACATGACGAGTTCACAAACTGGGTTCAGAATTCCATCTGGGACTTTCAGCCTGTTTCAGCTAAAAAAGAACAGCATCCTGCACCATTCCCCGAAGAACTTCCTCGTAGATGTATCCGTCTCTATTCATTTGTAGGCGATACTGTCCTCGATCCCTTCGCTGGTAGTGGAACTACCTTACGAGTCGCCCGAGAATTGGGTCGGAATTCAATAGGGTATGAAATCAATCCTGATTACGAGCCGATTATACGAAAGAAACTTGGAGCCAGTGACAAAGAAACCACTGATTCTTTCAATTTCATCAGAAGTTGATGCTAAGACTAATTAGTATTCAAGGTTTATAATTCATAATCGTGTAATCAAGGACTCATTTGGTGTTAGAGAGATTAGTCTTAAAGGAGGCTGTCGTGCCACTTGACATACGACGTGATAGTCGTCGGAGCTGGACCTGCAGGTTCTATTGCTGCATACGAATGTGCAAAGCACGGACTCACCACTCTGTGCCTGGAGAAGAGTCCCATTCCAAGAGAAAAACCCTGTGGAGGTGCAGTGATGTATCGTGGGCTCCGCATTCTTGGAGGGCATCTCCCGCGTTCACTTGTAGAGCAGAAAATTTATGGTTTGAGATTCTCTCTCCCCAATGGTACAAAATCCGAATTCATCTCCGATAAGATGATTGGAATCACAGTTTTCCGAAACCGATTTGATGAACATCTAGCAAAAAGGGCGGTTAATGCAGGTTCAGAGTTGATGGAAAACACGCCAGTAATACATGCCAGCACTTCAGATGATTCAGCAAAGGTGCGTCTAAAGGATGGGCGTGAATTCAAGTCAAAATTCATCATTGGTGCAGATGGCGTAAATTCAGTTGTTAGTCGTTCCCTTGGACTGCGTCCGCAACGAAAAGACCTGACGAAAGTCGGTCTCGGAATGGAATCAGATTTCTATGTAGGTGCAGAAGGAGTGAATCAAGCCACGAATGGGAATCCCTCTGTCCTTGAAATAATACCTTCTGAGGATAAAATCAGTTATGGTTGGGTGTTTCCAAAACGGGAACACCTAGCTATTGGAGTTGCGGGCTCAGGAGTGCATATGCGAGCTCTTCGCCCGACCTTTGATCGGTTCTATAAGAACATCGAGAAAAAAATTGGAGTGCCTCTTACCCTTGAGAAGAGACGAACATGCTTCCTTGGGGGCGATGGACTAGGAAGTGTGAATGTCGTTAATCGAGGCATTCTCGTTGGGGATGCTGCAGGATTCGTGGACCCAATGATGGGCGAGGGTATTGCATATGCTATGCAATCGAGTGTTTTTGCAGCTGATGTAATCACAAGTGCGATTGAGGAAGGCAAGTATGATTCAGTTCAACTTTCCGAGTATCATACACTTTGTAAGAAAGAATTCTCCGCGAATTTTCAGATGGCCGCGTGGGCTGGATCAAAAGGAACTTCATTTGCGGAAAGAGTACTTCCCAGTGTCAATGGATTCAAATTGGCATCGGATGTTATGGCAATGATTGCTCGCGGAGAGATAGGATATGCAGATATCCCCTACGTCATCTTGAAGAAGCTGCCAAGGCAACTACCTCACATTCTCCAGCAGGCTGTTCAGTCGAGAATACTCTCATCCCACTGAAAACCTTCTTAGGTAGGTAAACGTGTCAGTAGTCCTAATGAGAGTCTTTGGATTTATCACACTGGTCATCATCCTACTATCTGGATTCACAATACAGGTAAATGCACAAATCTCTCATGTTCCGATTTTTAATGGGGATGATGCCTACGACTTTCTCCTTGGTCAGGTGTCTTTTGGACCAAGACCGCCAGGATCTGCAAATCTAACCCTATGCAACCTCTATATTCAAGATACACTTGGATCGTTCGGTTGGAATGTTACACTCCAGAACTTTACGTATAAGGAAACACTATGTACAAACATTATTGCTACGTGGAACTCTTCAACAAACGCAACCATCCTTCTAGGAGCGCACTATGATACTCGTCCTGAGGCTTCTGCAGATCCAGATCCACTAAATCGAACGAAACCAATTCTGGGAGCAAATGATGGAGGGAGTGGAACTGCAGTTCTTATGGAATTGGCACATATTCTCCCTGCCTCCGTTCGTTCTAAAGTCGAACTCATGTTTTTTGATGCCGAAGACTCAGGCGGGATTGATGGCTGGGATTGGATTCAGGGTTCTACATATTATGTGTCCGTGCTCAACACCTCTAGAAGAGAATCGATTCGCGCTATGGTCTTAGTTGATATGGTGGGAGATTCTGATCTTACTATTCCTCGTGAAGGCAGCTCAACAACATCATTGCAGAATGCAATATGGTCAATAGCGAGCCAGATGGGTTATGGTGATACTTTTCTTGATACTACGGGTGCTACTATCACTGATGATCATAGGCCATTCCTTGATGCTGGCATCCCTGCAGTGGATTTGATTCAGTATCCCTTTCCAGATTCTTGGCACACTCTTGCGGACACCCCTGACAAATGTAGTGCTGAAAGTTTAGAGATTGTTGGCAGAGTCCTGGAAACCTTCGTTGTCGAGCAGGTCGCTGGAAATGTCACTTTTCCTTTAGATACACAATATCTATTCTACGCTGCTCTCATCATTGTTCCATTGATTTTCATAACTGTGGTCTATATTCGCAGAAAAAAGTAACATGATGTTACAAGCTTTTAAACAGCGGCTGTTTATATCTCAACAGAGGTTCTTTGCTGGTGATTCAGATTGGAGAAGACAACTCTATTCCGACAAGAAAATGGTATGTTATCTCCACTCACGTGCCTCTCCATTGACTCAAAGGGCAGATATGTTGTATTTGGCAACGCTGATTCAGTCATCACAATTGTTGATACCAGATCTGGGAAAATTAAGAACACCATAACTGGTCACGAAGGAGCAATCTCTGCAACATTCTTCATTGGTGATAGAAATAAAGTACTCTCATGTAGCTGGGATAATTCTACTCGGCTATGGGATAATAAGAACACAGAGGAGTTCATTATCCTTAAACACGGGTCTGAAGTCAAAGCTCTCACGGTCACCCCTGATCAGGGAAAAGGAGCTGCAGGATCCCGTGATGGCGAGGTCAAGGTGTTCTCCCTGAGCACACTTAAGTCGATGAGAAATCTCCAAGCTCATGGAACTGATATCACAGGTCTTGCCTTCATCAAGGAGGGAACAAAACTTGTGACTGCCTCCTTGGATGGCGAATGCAAAATCTGGGATTTGAGTTCCTATGAAGTTGATGTGCTGTTGAATCGCATTCCTGGGAACATACGCGCTATTGCTACCAACTATGACAGCTCAAAACTCGTTCTAGGTCTACGTAGTGGTAAAATTCTCTCAATAGACATCGATAATCCTACAAAGATTGATGAATTAGTCGGTCATTCAGATGTTGTCGGTGCGCTCTCTATAGATTCTACAGGCGAGAGACTTGCCTCGGGTAGTTGGGATCGTACACTTCGTATTTGGTCTCTTAATACTCTAAAGGAAATATCTACGGGTTCTCTTTTAACAGGTATCAATGCAGTCCAATGGGATCCGAAAAATGAGATAGTGTTCTCAGCTGATTTCGCAGGAACTGTGACATCATGGAGCATATAATCTAGATTCTATTCGCTCACATCAACATTCTTCGAAAAGATAGCTCTGATATCAATATCAACAAAGCCTTCATTGTTCCAAGTGAGTCGAACTCGTTCATATCTCTTGTTTTGCTGCATAGTACCAGATTTGTCAGGTAATCTTGGTTCTCCTTGGAGAATCGCATCTATGGCAGGTGCAAGGCGATTTCTACTTCGTTTATCATATGGTATTGCTACTTCGGTTCTATCCTGTAATTTGAGTATTATCGCTTTATCTCCCACCTTGATGATTGGCTGGGATAGAATTATTCTTCCAGATCGAAAGAACGGAGTCTTATCCCTCATGCTTCTTATCGTCATAGCCAACTTGTTATGTCTAACTATCTCAGCGCGTGCAGATTTTATGACATTCTCAAGATAGACTGGTCTTTTATCATGCTCCGCTACAAACACTTCTTCTATTGCCTCTTTAATTCTTGAATGTCCACTTAGCCGATTTTTGAGAATGGCTTTGATGACCCAGTTCGTTGCAGCTGTATATCGCTTAAATTCCTCTATTAGAACATCCTGTTTATCTCGTGTGAGAGTGACACTGAGGAGTTTAAGAATCTCTATCTTTTTTTCAGGCATGAAGACCACTGATTGACAATCACATTTTTGAATCTAATCAATCTAACCGTCTATCACTCTCTAGTCATATACGGTGCGCGAGAAATTGGGCTTCATTAATTATACGGCCTATTTCTGCTGGTTGAATGTCGTATGCCCCATGTTCAACAAGAATCTGATTGAAGAACTCTGTTTCCGAGTTCCTGAGACTTGCAATGAAACCGGTTTTTTCAGGACTACCTTCTCCCTTGAGAACAACCATGGTTTTTCCAAGCGTACTGGCTGCTTCTCTCATCTCTAGTGCAGCAAGTTCGTAATCCCCTCTATAAGTAAGGCCTAGTGATCCATGGTATTGTCTCTGGGCTTGTGCAAGAAGTCTTGTAGCTTGATTGGTTAAACCAATATCTTCTGAGTCTGCAAGTCGTTCTTCAACTCGCTCTATCCATGTTCTCAATTCTTCAAGGATAATCAAAAGTTTGGGTTCGTCTAAACCTCTGAGTTTGTATGTTCGCAGGAAGAGCTGATACGTCATTGGGTCTAGCATACGTATTTCTGTTAAGACCTCTGAAGGTCTAAGCACTGTGAAGATGTTATTTGACATCAAAATTACCCGTCCGAATTGGAATAACCCCTCACGCATTTCATAGATTGCACTAGCATAGTCGTTCTCATCGGTAAATCCTCTTGCTCGAGAGAGTAGCTCAAGCGCCGCATTCTTCATTCCACTTATCGTCCCGCTTGGCCATGAATACTCCATTGCACTTTGCTGCCACTTCTTGAGCATCCCTTTTGGATCATGTATGATTTGCGAAGTTCGAAATCTGTTTACAACCTCAGACACTCTAAAGACATCAGTAGTAGTGCGACCTAGAACCTCTTCGATTTCTCCAATTGTCATGAAGACCATATCTATGCGGACCTCTTTATGTGTAGACAAAAGTCGTACTGGAGCCTCGTCAGCATCCCAGATTATTGAGATATCCAAATCTGAATCCGCGGTGGCTGTTCCTTTTGCATACGAACCATAGACGAAGATCCCTCTTACTTTTTCATGATTCTTCCATTCTTTGACTGTATCATCTAGTGCAGCTTTGAAGCGGTTTTGGATATCTTTCATGCTACAACTAATCCTCCAGCTCTCAGCAATTATGTCTACTACTTTTTGATGACCTCATACTCAAAAAAGGTATCTGCTATGTTGCCCGACACTAATTAATACCCGATTTCCAACACAAACAAAGAGGTTGTGAGATGTCCAGAGTGGATGGAAGAACAAATGAAGCACTCCGTCCTGTTGAGTTCAAGAGAGGATATCTCAAACATCCTGAAGGTTCAGTATTGATTACCACTGGAGAAACAAAGGTGATCTGTACTGCTACTCTAGAACTGGGAGTTCCTGGTTGGCTCAATGGTAGCGGTCAAGGTTGGGTCACTGCAGAATATGGAATGCTTCCAAGGTCTACAAATGAACGTATGAATCGGTACAAGGTGAGTGGAAGAACACAGGAGATACAGAGGCTCATAGGTCGGTCATTGCGTGCAGCTGTTGACATGAAAGGCATGGGCGAGAACACAATAAAAATAGACTGCGATGTTATCCAAGCTGATGGGGGTACAAGAACAGCGTCAATTACAGGTGCATTTGTAGCTCTCTGTGACGCACTGGACTACATGGTCAATCTTGGGCTCATCTCAAAGAAACCAATAATTGGCAATGTTGCAGCAGTTAGTGTGGGAATTGTAAAGAATGAAACTCTCCTTGATCTCTGTTATATTGAGGACTCGCAAGCTGATGTTGATATGAACATCGTCATGCGTGACAACGAGTTTGTTGAGGTGCAGGGGACTGGAGAGGGTAGTACTTTCAAACGTGCAGTTTTAGATGATATGCTTGATTTAGCATCGAGAGGAATTTCTCAGCTGATAGAGCTCCAGAATAAGGTGCTATCCACCCCATAAGCCTGTAAATGCCTCTGATTCCCATTTTTAACATGTGCAGATGGCGGAAGCTTTATACGGAAATTCCGGCAGTAAAGTGTGCATTTGTCGAGCAGAGATAGTATTGTCCGGCGGCTATGAAAGGGTTGCCGAAGACTGATTCTGGCAAACTGGTAACAGAATTGCCCTCGACGCATAGCAAGCTTTAAATCGTCAGCCAAACAGGCTGCCGGAGCGCTCACTGAAATATCAGTGTAGAGCTAAGTTAGGTCCGGAGTTCAGTATTTTCTAAACACTGAATGAAGGCTCATCGGGACCAGGCTATCAAATCGGTGCCATTCCCGATGAAGGACCGTCAATGCACTAGCTTTGGTGCCGTGCACCGATAGAAGCTGATGCAGTGATTGCAGAGGATGGAAGTACACTGACCGAGAACGATAGGATATACACCTAACGTAAATACGAAGTTATTACAAAACTCCTTGGCATGATTGGAAAATAATCAATCATGTTCACAGATTTGTGGACAACAGGTAATACTGTGTCAACACATGACTAGGTCCGCAATTTCGCTATACGGCCAGTGGTGGATGACTAGGTTGGCTAGCTGAAGAAGGGCGTGACAAGCTGCGATATGCCGCGGGTAGACGCATGAAGTCTTTGATCCGCGGATACCTGAATGGGACTTCCTCATATGGGTTAATACCCCATATGGATCCGGGGTCATTCTCGGATTGGGAACGCTCGGAACTGAAGCATCTTAGTACGGGCAGGAAAAGAAAACAACTGTGATTCCCCAAGTAACAGCGAGCGAAAGGGGAATAGGCCAAACCGAATCCCTGTGCGACGAGTACAGGGGGATGTGGTGTAAGGATCACGAACAATTACCTTAGCATACGAAGCCGAGGTTGTCTGGAACGACACGGCGTAGAGGGTGACACCCCCGTAGGCGTAAGATGCCGGTATGTTTGTGGAACCAGAGTAGCGCGGGTTGGTTTTCTCGCGTGAACATCGCAGGTACAATCTGCGAAGCCTAAATACTCAGCCAAACCGATAGTAAACTATGTAGCGCGAGCGAAAGTTGAAAAGTGCCGCGGAAGCGGGGTGAAAAGCACCTGAAACCACTGGTTTATTCAAAGGATGCTGATTACAAGATAAGATACTCGGGGAACGAAGCATGAGTGATTGTGTTGTAGGACTCGAGTGGATCGAATCAGCATCATCCGTCTCGAAACACGGGCCAGGGAGTTCATGGGCGTGGCAAGGATAAGGCGACAAGCCGTAAACGAAGGGAAACCGAGATGCCCGCAGCTGCTTGCAGTGAGGGGCCGCGTGTGAAAGTGCGCGAAGTCACT
>JAEOUM010000176.1 GCA_016839275.1 Candidatus Thorarchaeota archaeon | reverse complement strand
TGACGAGGAGAGTAGCATTAAAATGCAGGTTTTCAGAAGAATAAGCTAGCTTTAACAAATGACCTTTCGGAAGGAAAACAAAATGGCGAAACTGCTACTTGTCGATATGGACAAATGCACTGGATGTAAGCAGTGCAGCCTTGCGTGTTCTCTAACGAAGGAAGATCTCTTCGATCCAGCTCGAGGTCGAATTAAGATTCTCAAGAAAGAGGATATTGCACTCGGGATCCCACTTCTATGCGAACAATGTGAGGCACATCCATGTATTGATGCATGTGCTGATGGTGCACTCTCAAGGGATGATATAACCGGTATAATCACAGTCAGTGAGGACACTTGTACTCAGTGTGGCTCGTGTGTTGACGCTTGCCCTTACCATGGAATTCGGTTGCATCCCGAAACCAGTATTCCAATGATTTGCAACCTGTGCGAAGGGGATCCTTACTGTGTGAAACATTGTGTCCCGGGAGCGTTATTATGGGTTGAAAGAACTGATGAACTATTTACTCAAAAGAAGAAATTGCGTTCCGCAAGAATGGCTGCATATCGAGATTTCAAGAAGGAGGTAGCCTGAACATGTTTGGTCATCAAGGAAAAATTTTGCATGTAGATATTGGTAAGAGAACAAGCTGGATTGAGGACATCCCTGAGGAGTGGCGTAAGTTATACATTGGCTCAAGAGGTATTAATGCCAGGATTCTCTGGGATTACTGCAAGAATCCAGAAATTACATGGGACGACCCACGTAACATAATCATATTTGCTCCCGGAGCTGTGACAGGAACGACTGCTCCCGCTTCGGGAAGAACGTCTGTGACGACGGTTGGTTGTACGACCGGTCTCTACTTGAAGAGTAATACCGGAGGCCATTGGGGTTCAGAACTCAAATACGCAGGATATGACCACCTCGTTGTACATGGTGTAGCAGACAAACCGGTCTACATTCATATCAATGATGATCTTGTTGAGGTCTTAGACGCGAAAAAACTGTGGGGCAAAGATATTATCGAAACAGACAAGCTCTTGAAGAAATGGCATGGAGAAGAATCTAGGGGCCTGTATATTGGACCAGCTGGGGAGAACCTTGTTAGAGCTGCATCTATCCATTGCTCACTCTATCATGCAGCTGGTAGAGGTGGTGGAGCTGCTGTCATGGGTAAGAAGAAACTCAAAGCAATCTCGGTCCGAGGCACTAAGCCTGTACGCGTCAAAGATCCAAAGAAGTTTGCTGAGGTCGCAGAAGAGATGCGCGAGCTTCTGAGAGCTGATAGTGGAGCTCAAGGATTACACCAGTTTGGAACAGCGGGTTCTCTAGCTGGTGTCAATGAACTGCACGCATTCCCAGGTAAAAACTGGCAAACTGGCTATACAGAAAATGTCTTTCCAATCACTGGTCAAGCTCTGAATGCGGGAGGCTATCTGAAACGACGAGTTGCTTGCTTTGGATGCACGATTGGATGTCACCGATATTCAACTATTGAAAAAGGACCGAATGCAGGAATTGCTAGTGGAGGTCCGGAGTATGAAACCTTTGGAGCTCTAGGTAATGGTCCTGGCATCGTCAATACTGAAGGTGTTTTGTTAGCGAATGAGATGTGCAACAGATTGGGTCTCGACACCATCACTGCAGGCGGTGTTGCACAATGGGCTATCGAAAGCTATGAGAGAGGAGTTCTTACTAAGAAAGATACAGATGGAATAGATCTAGGTTGGGGAAAAATACCAGAGCTCCTCCAAACAATCGAGGCTCTCGCCTACAGAAAAGGAAAATTAGGCAATCTACTTGGAGATGGCCTGAAGATAGCAACCAAGAAGGTAGGTCAAGATTCTTACAAGTGGGCAATCATGAACGCAAAGGGCCTTGAGCAATCAAACGTCGAAACACGATCAGCAAAAGCGTATGCACTTGCCTTTGCTGTGAACCCGAGAGGTAATGACCACCTTATGACTGAAACCTTCGCAGAATTCGGAGCCAGTCCTGAATCCATCGACGTTATCGAAAAAATAACTGGTGACAAGAAGTGGGCATCCCCTCATTACACTGAGTTTAGGGCAGAAATCGTGAGATGGCATGAAGATTGTTATGAAATCACAGAGGCACTTGGTTTCTGTGTCTTCACATCCACTGCAGCGTATGGGGTCAATCCAGACAATATGGCTAGACTCTATACTGCAGCCACGGGGATAGAAATGGCCGAGGATGAAATCATGCTGACTGGTAGACGGGTGTGCACTTTAGAAAAGGCATTCAATGTCACCAGAGGTGCAACACGAGAGCATGACAATCTACCCTGGAGGTTGATGAATGAAGGCGCTGCTTCAGGTCCTCTTAAAGGAGCAACAAACTCTCAGAAAGAACTTGATGGCATGCTGGATCGCTACTATGACCTTCATGAGTGGGACAAAACGACAAGTTGGCCAAAGAGAGGAACACTAGAAAAGCTCGGTTTGAAGGATGTAGCAGACTATCTCGGCAAACTTGGAAAGCTACCGAAGGAATAGAGGAGGTAGCTTTCCTCTTCCTTCTTATGTTTAGAAAATGCACATGATTAGAATACAATGCGGAGAACGATTTTGATGAAAGGTTTCAAAGAACTTGGACTTGCAATGACAGGTGTTTTTCCTGTCAGAGAAGCAGTTGATATGGCAATAGCTACAGAGAAGGCTGGTTTAGGGTCACTATGGTTTGCTGAGGACTATTTCTTCCGAGGTGGGATTCCATATATGGCAGCCGCTGCTATGGCAACCGAAAGAGTTAGAATTGGTCTGGGTGTTGTGAACCCGTACTCGCGACATCCAGCCCTCACTGCTATGGAGTTTGCCACACTCGATGAAATGAGTAACATGAGAACAATATTCGGGCTTGGTTCCGGAGTCCCCTATTGGATGTCCCAGATGGGATTTGATATCAAAAAACCGCTCTCAAGAACAAGGGAATGCGTTGAAGTCATTCGCAAGATTTTAACTGGTGAAAACATAACGCATGATGGGGATTTTTTCACAACGAAAGATATACAGCTCGTCTTCAAACCAGTTAGGTCAAATCCTCCAATCTATCTAGCTTTCGAGGGCAAGATGGGTCTTCAACTCACTGGTGAGATTGGTGATGGTGCAATACTCTCTATCTTCAATACACCAGGCTATGTGAAATTTGCATGGGACAGAGTGAAGGAGGGTGCTGACAAAGTAGGAAAATCGCTAGATGATTTTGAGATGGTTTCCTATCTACCAATGGTCATTGATGATGACTTGGATAAGGCATTTGGTCTAGCGAGAGACCTCATGAAGCTGTACGTGCCGCACTCGCAACCTGGTGGACCACTAATGGAATATGCAGGTATTACTAGTGAAGACACACTCTCTTTCCAAAAAGCTGAGAAGGAAGGAAAGGATGTTGCGCATCTGCTTACTGACAAAATGGTACTAGCATTGGGTGTAGTTGGAGATGTGGAGTCATGTATAAAACAGCTTCAAGAACTCAGTGACGCAGGAGCCAATACACTTGTAGCGTTTCCCGTACCAGGAACAGATCCAGTGAAGACAGCACAGATTCTAGCCAAGGACATAGCACCGCACTTAAAATAGGTACATAATTGGACGATTGGTGAGACTAGTACAATGACACATGTTGCTGATGTTTCAGAGATGTTCTGCTTGGATGAAGAAGGTGAACCAGACCTTCCGCAGATTGCCAAGAAACGGAATCGTCTAGTTGGTTATCTGATAACATTTCTAGTGACACTTACACTAGGAACGACGGAGATATTCGCCTCATGGTATACAGGAATTCTTCCAGGAGGCTCAGGATTTCTCGCAGGTTTTGCCATGGGTTCATTCGGGCTAGTGTATATGGTTTCACCATCTATAGGCGGCAAGGTTTCAGATCTCATAGGAAGAAAGAAATCTCTTCTAATTGCCACTGCAGCCTATATTGCAGTATTAGTTCTATATCCACTTAGTAGAACGCCAGTAGATTTAATCATCATTCGTGCTCTTGAGGGCGTTGTCTATGGATTTATCGCACCATCAATTGAAGGAATGGTTGCGGAATTATCTCCTGAGTCTCAAGCTGTGACTCTTGGAAATTTCTCCACTTCATGGAGCGCAGGCATGATTGTTAGCCCATTCCTGATAGGATACGTCACTGGGTTGTATGGTGTTTTTTCAAGTATTTATGTAATCATTGCTGTTGAATTCGTTTCCTTGGGAATCATTGGAGGACTATTGCAGAAGTACAGAATGAAAACAACCTTTCGAGAGGCAAGAAAGAACTCAGATAGACCCAAACCAACCCACTCAAAGACGAGTGCTAGATTTATTGCCTCATATTTATCCATAGGGCTGTGGGGCGTCGTGTCTACAGTCATTCTTGCACTCCTTCCTCGATATGTTGAGGGTCTGGGTTATGGAACGGAGGATTTTGGGAATCTTTTGATGATTTGGAATGGTGTCAGAACTCTTGCCTTCATTATTTGTGCACGTTTACCTGAGAGATATATGGGTAATATCATAATTTCAGGAGCTGTGCTCTCAGGTATCTCCTCTATAATGGTGTATGCTATAGCTGATATTTGGATCTGGAGTTTAGCTATGGCTATATCTGGGATAGGTGTTGGCTTTAGTTATCTTGGCGCTTTGTATCTGATTGTTTCAGCCACTGAAGATGAGAAGGGTGGACATGCAGGTCTTGTGGAGAGCATGGGTGGTGTAGGTCTCTTTCTTGGTCCTATAGTTGGAGGATGGGTCATGGACATCTCGGCGGGAAATCCATTCTTACTATGTGCTGCGCTATCTGTCGTTGTGTTTCTCTTGATGGTTCCTCTTCTCTATAGGTCAAAAAGCGAGTCAGAGAAATAATCATTTCTTAAGATATCCATCAAAGGCGCTTTTGAGGCTAGGATCCTCATTAACCTCTTTTAGAGGAGGCGATGGATAGGCTACCTTACTATGTGAGAGACCTGCTTCGACAAGCATGAAGGCAGTCTTCACTGCAATTACCCAGGGATCAATAACAGGAACACCAAGCTGCTTCATAATTGGTTGTAAATCAACTTCGTGAGATAGAGCAGTGCAACCAAGAACAATAACATCAGCTCCATCCTCTTCAATCATCTTCTTGCTAATCTTCAGAAGTTCCTTTTGAGCAGCCTCCGGATGCTTTGCTATATCAAGTACTGGCATCGATAAGTATCGAACTCCTACTGAGAAAGACTCTAGACCTTCCTTTCGGACTCCTGATTCCATACATCTTTTCAAGGAAGAACCTTGAACAGTGACTATTCCAAACTTGGTACCAAGAGTCAACGCAAGATGAAGAGCGGCATTCCTTGGCGCTACAACCGGTATCTTTGAAATTTCTCTTGCAGCATCAAGGACCGGATCGCATGCGCAGTCAAGCACAATGACATCATATCCTTCTTTGTTTGCCTTCACGACCTGCTCCAAAATGAAAGGAGCATTATAGGCCTCGTCAACGTGTGATTCAACACTGTGAGTGCCATACTTAGGTGTGAGATTTCCAATCTCACAACCCGAAGGAACGTATGACATGACAAAGGACTTCTTCTTCGGGTCAGTCCACCAATCTATACCTGTTGCCCCTATGAGTGCTAGCTTTGTCATTGCTTTTTCCTACTCCGATTTTATCCTATGAATCAAGTATTGGTAGCAAATCACAAGATTAGTGAAGCCGCCCAATAATCTCTTCCATCGGCCTATACTCAAGTTCAGGATGTCCATAACGTTCTGGAGAGAAAGCTTTCTTTCCTATTTCAGTACTTCCAGCATAGCGAAGTCGTTCATGTGCTGGAACTGCTGTTACAACGACCTTGAGGCCTTTCTTTAGATTAGAGCTCATTACTCCAAACCCAGTATCGGGATAATGCATACATATTAGATCTGGAAACATCACAACAGGCTTACCATCATAAAGTGCCATCATATACTCATTCTTGACAACAACATCAAATCGACCACGAAGTTTCTCTGGTTTGATTCGCACTTGAACATGCCAATGTCCTGCGCGATCTTCACCCTTTACTTCCTCAATTGTTCCTTGTGTAAGAACTTGTCCGCCCATTTCATCTAGGAAAGCATCAATTGGATTTCTCTTGTTATCATTCGCATCGCGAACTGCACTACCGAGTTCAATTGACTTGGAGATGCTGTTTGGTATAACTGCTTTCTTCAACTGAGCCCCCGTTTGATAATAGTGGTTGTTCGCTCCTACACCACCATCCTGAACGACAGCGAAACGACCAATTTCATCGGCAAGCGCTGGTGAGGTCGTCTTGTCAACAATTATGATGCTTCCGTTCTTTGAAACAACAGGCATGGGGCATAGTTCTATTCCATACCCTATAAAGGAAATCATCTGAGTTTCTGGAGCGGAACGTCCAAGTCCATCTCCATCAACTGTAGTTATTCCTGCACGAGCAGCTAAAGACAACATCACGGTAGTGTTTGTTCCTCCGAGTTCGAAAGGAACTAGATGGTTAACCTTCTTCCCAGTTATTCGCTCAGAGATCTTCATTGCCTCATGAAGTTCATATCTAGTTTCCCAGCTCTCTAACATATCTCCAATTGATTTGAAAACATTCACAGAGCCCATGTACCCTCCACACACAATGAAGGCATCATCTTTAATACGGGCAGGGTCTGTAATTTCATAGACTCGACCTCGCTGATAGTCCCAATCAACAAGGGGCTTGCCAAAGGAAACTGGGTCGCCTCCACCTCCAGTGCCAAGTATTCCAACACCGGTAAGCATGTCGTATGCATTTTCTCTTGACAGCTTCATGACTTACAGCCTCTATTTTCTAGTCTGCTGTGTGTGTTCCATCCATCGAGTGAACGAACTTATACCAGCGCTTCTTGTTGCCCACCTTTGCACGGTTTTTCCAGGCACGAGTTTTTGGTGTATCTTCAATTATCTTATGCATCTTCATAGCGCGTTCAATGACGAGGTCTTTCTGCTCTTGTGTTATCTCTTTGATTGTTGGTACAAAATCAATAAACTTCTTGATATTCTCTGTTACAGTATAGTAAAAGCCCCAGTC
>JAEOUM010000175.1 GCA_016839275.1 Candidatus Thorarchaeota archaeon | reverse complement strand
GTTTCTGTATCGGTTTCGGTAAGAACAGGGTCTCTTTGATGCGATAATACTCACCCTCAAAGCTTGGTCTGTGTTCTGTCCAGAGGAGATTAATGATTTGAAGAGCCTCTCTCAGCTGGAGAACTCTTGTCTTACTGGAAGGCATTGGGTATCCATAGGCTTCATACTCCGATTCCTTCCATCCTGCTCCAATACCAAAGTCTATCCTTCCATTCGATGCATAATCTAAGTTCGCTACAATCTTGGCTAGATGTGCTGGATTTCTATAGGAATGACAGCTGACTAATGTTCCCAGGCGAATACGTACTGTCTGTGGGGTTAATAACGCAAGAAGTGTCCATGCATCATGAGCGTTCTTCTCTACACTCTGAATATTACCAAAGAAGTGATCCGAAACTGTGAAACTGTAAAAGCCTGCATCTTCAGCAGCCTTCGCAAGTGTCACTATCTCTTCATAGGTATACCCCATCTGAGGTTCAATTTGGATGCCAATCTTCATTCTATTCACACTTCTTACATAGAACTCTAGAGCATTCATAATAATAAGTTGAAATTTCTACGCAACAAATGCTAGCCGAATCCTATTTATGAGGGATTTCTCCAGCCAAGACCTGCATTCGACAATTCACGATTCAGCCCTAACGGCTGATAACGGAGGATTATAGGTGAGCAACTACAATAAGGTCACCGACGATGTGGTCAAGAAACTGGTCGCCATATGCGGCGAAAAATATGTGACTACCAGTGAGCCCCTTCGTCACAGCTACATGGCGAAAGGCATCATGGGTCTCGAAGCTGAACTACCTGAGGTCATTGTGAGACCTGAGAATGCTGAGCAGGTCTCTAAGATTCTCATTTTAGCCAACGAGAACTTATGCCCTGTCACACCCGCAGCTGGTGGTCTCAGTGGAGGATTTGCCCTTCCAGCCATTCAGCCTGGCGGCATTTACATGGACATGACCCGCATGGATAAAATGACGGTTGATACCGAGAATCGAGTCATGGTGGTCGAACCAGGTGTGAAATCGGGTGATGCCTGGAGGATCTTCAAGACACAGTATCCTGATTGGGCTCCACCAATTCCTGATGGTGCACCCCCTGCAGCAACTGTCCTAGGCGATGCTATAGAGCGAGGATTCAGCCTAGTGACAGGAGTTTATGGCCCCCAAGCTGATATGATTATGGGCCTGGAGGTAGTCCTACCAACTGGAGAAATATTCCATACAGGTTCGTGGGCTCTACCTGGGGCAAAGCCATTCTATCGCTGGGGTGTTGGTCCTAATCCTGACGGTCTCTTCTTGGGTTCACAAGGTTCAATGGGTATCATCACCAAATGTGCTATCAAGATGGTACCACATCCTCACTTCAAGACAGTCGTTGCCTACGGTGGAGAAAGCTGGGATGATGTAGTCAAACCTGCCTGGGAGATCTCAAAGCATGAGATGGGCATCGGTGAGCGTACAGTAATGGTGCAAGGTGGAAATTATGAGTTGGTTATGACTCGCTGGCCGAAGACTAATGTGCCAATAGATTATGAGTTCTACAAGAAGATTGGTGTGGATAGGAAGTGGATGAACTACGAGGTATGGGCTTGGTCTCAGGAGGAGCTTGACTTTACCCTAAAGGGAATTGACAAGGTCTACAAGGACTACGAGGTTCATGAGAAACGAACCACACCTCAACAAGAGCTTCATCCAAAGCAGGTTGCCTCACGGCTGAAGAAGCCCAACAAGATTGCCATTCCCTACTCATTATGGCAAGCTGGATTCCTGTTCATCACCTGGTACTGTCCATGGCTTGAATCTAGTGCTATGATGGATGAGTACTGCGCAGCGATGGCTGATTATGGCTTTCCTGAAACAATGTGGGTTGCCTCCATCGATCATGCGAGGCAAGCAATCGTGATGCCAATCCTGTGCTTCGATAGTACTGAGCCTGGTATTTTTGATAAGATTCGAGAATTCAATCTTGAGACCACTCGGAGTTTCCTGAAGAAAGGCTGGCTCAACTATAGACCAGACCCATTCGTTCACGCTCCAGAAACTTTCTCAAAAGCCAAGGAATATTACAAGATGCTGGTCAAGTTCCGTAAGGTTCTCGATCCTAATCTTATACTTCACCCAGGTCGACTCGCCATCCCATGGGAGAGCGTTTCGGACCTTCCCAATCCCTGTAAAGAATGAAACTAGGGGGATGGAAAAGTTACAAACAGTAACATCTTTAATGCTAAGAATGATAGGGAGGAAAGATTGACATGACTAGTCTAGAAAACCTTCGCAACATCAATGCACGCTGTATCCACTGTCGTGCCTGCCAGTATGCCTACTCTGGTGAGCCTGACCGTGAAGGAAAGGACGAAACATACACTGGTATGCTCCAAGGGTGCCCTGCCGGTATCTACTTCGGTTGGGAAGGGTACTTCAACTCTGGAAAACAATGGATGGCCCGTGCTTTCCTTAATGGTGAACTACCAGCTAGTCAGGAACTGCTTGAGATTACAGAGGCTTGCACTACATGCGGAATGTGCGAGACCCAATGTCCTAACTATATTGACACAGTCCATGTGACCGAGGAACTCAGAGCTGCCGTTATTGAAGCTGGTGTAGAACCTTTGCCCAAGCATGCAAAGTTCCGTGATATGGTCAGCAATGATGATATGCGAAATCCCTACAACGAAGCTCGAAGTGATCGCACCAAATGGGCTCAGGAAAAATATGGGGAACAGATTGACAAGGATGTCAAGATTGGATATTTCGTTGGTTGCACCGGAGCCTACCGCCAGCAACATGTTGCTGACCGCACAGCATCAATTTTGAAGAAGCTTGGTGTTGACTTTACTATCATCTCAGATGAGGTGTGTTGTGGTTCTCCTATCCTGAGAACTGGTCAGAAAGCTGTCTTTCAAGATGTGATGGAGAAGAACATGGAGACCTTCAAGAACTTTGACCTCTTGCTATTCTCCTGTGCAGGCTGCTACAAGACAATCCGAAATGACTATCCACGCATCAGTGGCAAGCAACTACCCTTCAAGACTCGGCACACAGTAGAATATGTCTATGATCTTTTACAGGAAGGCAAGCTCAAGATAAACAGCCCCTATAACCAGAAGATCACATGGCACGATCCCTGCCACAGCATTCGTCATGTCGGTATAGCAATTGAGAAGGATATTCTCCACAACTCCAAAAACTGGCTTCTTGACAGCAGAGCCGCAGAGAAGGCCAAGGAAGCACACTACGAGATTCCTCGTGTGGTCCTCGGAGCTATACCTGGTCTTGAGTTGAACGAAATGTACCGTGTCAAAGGTGACTCTTTCTGCTGTGGTGCTGGTGGCGGTGTCAAGGCTCAGTTTCCGGACATGGCTCTGTCCACGGCAAAGGAGCGCCTGAAAGAGGCGGCTTCAACTGGTGCAGATGTCCTGATGACCTCCTGTCCCTTCTGTATAACCAACTTCAATGATGGCATCAAGGCGTTGAAGAAGGAAGAAGAGGAAACAGGTAAAGACCTATCCGATCTCGGTTCAAAGCTGAAGGTCGTTGAGCTTCTGGAAGTGCTAGATGAACTACTATAGAGATTATTTGGCTGCGGGGAGTTGAGTCCCTGCAGCTAATTTCTACTTATTTTTCAAGCGACATGCGGAGTCCTAAATTGTATAGGACTCTCCTTCCTTTAGTGAGACAAATTTTGTCTTCGTACCTTCAATTCCTCTCTTGAAGTCATCAGTGCTCTTGTCCCAGGTGTGCATCGGGATAACAACTTTCGGTTTGATAATCTTGGTGGCTTCTGTAGCATCTTTGTTATCCATCGTGTAGGTGTCACCGCAGGGAAGAAGTGCTACATCCACTGGTCCAATCTCATTCATCTCTGGGATGACATCAGTGTCACCTGCGAAGTAAATCGTCTTGCCGTCAGCTTTTACAAGATATCCAACACCATATCCCTTGGGATGATAGGGTTTTCCTGGTGAGCGAAACCGCTTCACGTTATATGCATGAACTGCCTCGATCGTTATCTCTTCAATATGCATCTTTTCTCCTGGCTGTAGAGATAGAAATTCGTAGTCTAGCTTCTCACCACATGTTGCAGGAGCAATTACCTTAGTATCCTCTTTTCTCACTTCATTGATTGCTTCTGGGAAACAGTGGTCGTTGTGAGCATGTGTCACGAGCACGATAAAGGCTGGCTCAAGATCTTCAGGGACTCTTTCCCTTAGTTGCTTAGATCGGTATAAGTCAAGGTAGATTATCTTCTCATCGATTTTTATTTGGAAGCTGGCATGTCCCAACCAACGAATAACAATTGTCAACACGTTCACCTTCTGGAATTACTAATCTCTCTTCCATGTTCTGGTGTGGCTCAATCATAAGTTTAAGCCATTTGTACACGGAATCATACTTATCTAGGTCTTTTTGTATAAATGAAGTGGTCTGTATTCTTTCATCGCTATCATCCGATTAGAATAGAGTCTCTGTATTGTTGATATAAGAGGTACTTGGAAATGACAGAAGCTATTATCCGCCCGCCAACACTAGAGGAGAAGTCATCATTTTACCAAGTTTATGAAACTGGAGTGCCGAACGTGGATGCCTTGACCTATGATGGATTCTCGAGATGGTGGAATCGAAGTAAGGTTCTAGGAGACCTTCTAGCTCTCTGGAGAGTTGCAACTGTGGGTGATGAAATTGTAGGTGTAGCAATTAATATGATCCTTGACAGTTTTGGATGGGGAGCTATCTGGGAGCTTGTGGTGGCTCCGGAGTGGCGACGGAAAGGTATTGGAACACGCATTGTCCAGGAATCAGAACGTGCACTCTTTGAACGCAATCAAAACCTAACGCACTTCGCAATGGGCGTGAAGCTTCATAATCCGTTCGCGATACCCTTCACTGAGCATTTGGGCTATGGTATTCAATCCCTTGTCTTGCGTCTAGATGGAACTGTTGAAAATAAGACCTTTAGTAACAATCTTGATGTGAAAATACCTAGACTTGATGATATCCCTCTTATTATGCACCTCACTCCTGATACTTATTGGGGATTACGAGATTATCGTAAAATCGAATTCTCACTACGTGGTGGGAATTGCTATCTAATGACCGAACCTGCGAGCAACATGATTGTTGGGTTCGCGCGTTTCGAATACGACCATGATTATCCAGATTCTACAGTCATCTCGTTTAGCTACCGGCAGGGCTATGGAAGAGCTGTGGTAGATGCCGCGCTCAATGAGGTCACAACCAAAAAAGCAATCCTCTGGGTGGAGGTCAAACATGAGATTATCTTAGACCATCTCTATGCTGAAGGATTCGAGCGAACTGAAACTGAATTCCTTGCGAGGAAACGAGTTAAAGGAACCGTCTGAAGGAAATGAGGATCTAACAAGCTATAGTTGATAATTCCTCTGATTGACATAATTGAAAATCATAGGACTCGCGGGATAAGCAACGCAGAAGAGAAATTTACACGGGTCATCGTAATGACTACTGTAGGTTCAGCAGCCTTTCCCGTATTCTGGGCCTCCCTCTCCGAAATCAGTCTGAGGTTCTTCGTGAGGCTCCTCACTAGTATAACGCGGTTTGCTGCCTCCGATGCAGAACCCTCCAAGTATAAAGAAGAAGCATCCAATATTTAGACCGAATTGCAGACTACTCCATGTCACAATCTCAGGTGTAAACGATGATTTCACAGGTTGTGACAATCTTATCTCAATCCAATGTAATGCTGTATCATCAAGAATTCCGTGATCATAGAACGTATTGTTAACATGCACAACATAGGATCCTGGCGCTAGAATAAGTGTCCTTTCCTCTGTAATCGTTTCTTCTACACTTAAAGACGTGAGATTGACGTAGACCGTTTCAACAAGTCCATCAAGGAGATAAAATTCAATTATGTTGCTAATGGATTCATCTGGCAAAAGGTACATACTCAATGTTAGCTCAACATTCTCAGAATATACAATATCTGGTTCATATACATTGAAACGAAGTATATCTCCGGAGGTTGCTGATGTGCTGAGATAGCTTGTACCCTTGTATTGCGACATAGGTAGTATTCCTAGTTGTCCTACAATGATAATTGAAATGACAAATACAACAGCTGGCAAAAGAAGAGGCAATCGTTGGAACACACCACGTTTCCTTGGCTGTGTTCGAAGTCTTGTAAAGAGACTCCAGATCAGGGCTAGAGTGGCTACTGACCCTGCGATTTCAACAGCCAGCATAAAACTCTCGATTGCTACTCCCATTATTCCTCGATTAGTCTTTGATGTGAAGGAATATCAACTCTTCCACCATTTGGAAGAAGAGATGGGTCTCCGGTCAGGGGACTCACGCTAATGCGCGCTCGTATCTTGGTTTGTCTACGACTTAGAGGAGACGTTTCTCTCCCTCTAGTTTCTTTATCTCTGTGATATTCTGTGTTATCTCTAAGCATCCTAGATAGTTGCCATCCGAATCCCTGACAGGAAAGTACCTGATATAGATGAGTGCCTCTCCCATTCTAATCCAGAATTCTGCCTTGTCACGTGTTCCTGATCGAAAGTCGTTTAGTATCTGCTCGACTTTGTCAATGCTCTTCTGGGGGTGACAATTTCGTACTTCTCTTCCAATGACTGACTTTGATCGAACGAAGAATCTCTCAGAAGATTGACTGAAATATCGAACTTGGTCTTTTTCATCAACAAAGGTGATATCCACAGGTAGTGTATTGAGCATTGCCTCAAGAACCTCCTTTTTCATGGCTCCGGTTTCAAATGTGACCATACCGCTCATCTCACTTGATCCGACGGGTTGTGTATCAGGTGTTTGGACTTTCATACTCTTGGGCTGGAATATCCCATATCCGATATCATCAAAATCAGCTCGGGCTTTCTGCCATTCTTCCTTGCTGAACAACTTCAGAGATGTTTGAAACAAGATGTTGTTTTCTTTGAAGAAGTGACTTGAGAGTGTCTCAGATAATGCCAGGGCAGAGGTCCTGAGCTGAGTCAAGGCACGAGAATCAAGTTTCGGTACAGTTTCAAACAGGTCAAATAGTGTCTTCTCGATACCTCTCACAGTATCATGCTCAGACCACATAATTGCAGGTGGCTGTATAATACCATGAGATTCTAGCATTGGGAAGAGAACATTTTCCTCCCTTTGATAGTGGTTTGCAGACTCCCTCAGAGTTTCAATCGATTTCATAATCTCCGAGATGATTTCTGCGGGTGGCATCTGTGCTCCATCATCAGCACAGACCTGTGCAAGCTCAGCAAGTCTAATAGCCGCATTTAGAATGATTTTGTGCTCTTGCATTAGTATATAGATTGGATGTGTTTCAGGAAGATCTGGACTTGGCTCTTGAAGCGAATCTTTGAATAGTTCAAGGTGGACATCACAGAGACTCTGAATCTTTTCTCTGGGT
>JAEOUM010000028.1 GCA_016839275.1 Candidatus Thorarchaeota archaeon | reverse complement strand
CCAATTTTCCGTTTACGCCATTGCCAATACATTCAATGGTAAGAGGTAGCTCAGTTAAATTCAATGATTGCAGCTCATCCAGAGAAAAATTAGTGGGATTATCAACAAGACCTTTTATTTCGAGTCGATAGGTTTCCCTGTTGATACTGGGAACGTATCCAATTCGTGTGATAAAATAATCCTCGTTTTTAGTGAAGAAATCTGGAAAATCTGAAAGCCCATCGTTTTGCGGTATTGAACCTAGATTCAAACTAATTAAGACTACAACCACAACTACCGTGATTAGGGCTCCAGATAGTATCTTTTGGTTCTTGTTCATTGGTGAGAAATAGGTGTTTGATTGTCTTATTTAGTATGGTATATCTCCCAATTATTCACTAACGGAATTCTAGCATCTGTCGTCAAAATCAGGCCTAGTTCTTTCAAAGCTTTCTCACATCCATGTCCGACGAGATGAGTACTGTGCATATCACATCCATGAAGATCTTTCAAGACGCTAATACACTCTGTAGCATTCGGATTGAAGACACCACTAACAGCAAGAGCATCAAGCACCTCTTTGACATCAAGACTGGTATCTACTATGCTCATCTGTCTCTTGAGCTTCATAATACTCTCAATTATGATTGGTGATAGAACATCAATTTCATCTGGAATCCCTGCAAGGTATTTCACAGCATTCAGAAGTGCAGCCGACTCAGAAGTAAGGATTCTTGACCGCTTTCCGGTAAGAATGAGGGGAGAGTCATTTGTGGGGTATATCTCGATAGCCGCTCCAGTATGTATCTCCTTTTGTGCTGCCTCTGACTTTTTCGAGCTCTCTTGTAGAGCCTTATTTGCTCGCACTGCTACAACACGATGGTCTGGTTTTACATTCACAAGATGCATAATCCTGTCCATGCGTTCAAGTGTGTCATTGGTGACATTACCCTCAACGAAGTCTCGGCGATATTGGTAGTATCTTCGAACTATCTCATCAATACTAGCCTGTTGCACGACATCATC
This sequence comes from Candidatus Thorarchaeota archaeon, assembly GCA_016839275.1. Classification (GTDB taxonomy): domain Archaea; phylum Asgardarchaeota; class Thorarchaeia; order Thorarchaeales; family Thorarchaeaceae; genus SMTZ1-45. The sequence goes on along the minus strand of JAEOUM010000028.1, from coordinate 13,379 downwards.
ATCCACTATGCCCGCTTTTGCCATATTGACCCCCATATCTGTTGGACTCTTGATGTCAGCTAAGGGATCTCCTGCTGGGATGATTTTCTCTATGATTTTTCTTATTATGGAAAAGTTCTCTACATCTCTGTTGTAGTTAATCGCATCAATACCATAGGCCTCTTTGTGAAATGGATCCACACAGTTGTAGTCACCGATATCCGCAGTTGCAGCCTCATATGCAATATTCACAGGATGGTTCACAGGTAGGTTCCATATTGGAAAAGTTTCAAACTTTGCAAAATTGCTGATTACACCGACCTTCCTATCATGATAGATCTGACTCATGGCGAAGCTCATCTTCCCGCTTCCAGGTCCTGGCGCCGTGACAATGACAATCTTCTTGTCTGTGTCAACATAGTTTAGTTTTCCATACCCCTTCTCGCTGACTACCTTGTCCGGATCTATGTGATAGTCCGGTATCTCATAATTTGTGATTACTCTGATGTTTCTATTCTCAAGACGTTGCTTAAACTTGTCAGATGTATGCTCTCCGCTGTATCTACCAATAACAACAGCGGATACATCTAGGTCCAGTTGTTTAAGGTCGCTTATGTCTCTGAGAATCTGGTCCTCGTACGTTAGACCGAAATCTCGCCGTATCTTCCTTCGTTCGATATCTTTCGCGCTGATGCAGTGAATGATTTCGATGTTATTCCCCAATTTCTTGAGCATCTGGACCTTGGCATCAACAGCAAAACCAGGAAGAACTCTTGAAGCATGATGATCGTAACTGAGTTTCCCTCCAAACTCAAGATAGAGCTTGTCAAATTGATTTACTCGCTCCTGAATCCGTTTGATTTGAGCGGAGAGATATCGTGGAGTATCGAAACCAGTCTTTCTTATCATGAGTATCACTTAGAACGTTGATGTCAAATTACTGAAAATCATGCAATAATCGAGATTGTCATTGACCCTTCTATAAAGCCTTCGAACGAATAGAGAAATCTTATCTGAAGACTATGTATATGGCAATGTGCTTGGTGGTAGGTTTCAAATGCTTCCTCAGAAGTCACAGTCCGAGAAGTTCGTAGACAATATCTATGCATTTAGCATCCTAATATTGCTGGTGATGGCGATTGCAGCACTCTACATCACTGACTTAACTATCCCTATGGTGTTGAGTTCCACTGCACTTTTCATATTTATGTTGCACAAGTCGTCATTCTTAGCCATCTTCCTCTCGGTTCTGATCATTGGTTATGCTCAGGCAAAAGAACCACAATCACCAAGAAGGCGTCGCGCGTTGGTCAGAATCTTGCGATTAATCATGCTTGTCTTTTTGATTCTTGCTGTGTTGACGTACAATATAGCGGGATTATGGAACTCTTACTATTCACAACCAATCCAAGTAGCCTTCTTTACATTCTTTAGCTTGATTGAAATCTTTGTCCTTGAAATTCACACGATGGCTTTCTCTTTGCCTAGTCGTGATAGCTCTGGGCAGATGTATTAGCAACTTGTATTGATGCGAATCCGCTGGGAGCGAGCATAACTCCCTACTGCTCGAGACTTGACATAACTATTAAAATCGAAAATTCCAAGGGCAAATCATGCCAATTGTTGAAGTTAAGATGTGGAAAGGTGTGTCGGTAGATGCTGTGGAACGCATAATCTCGGGAATGACGAAGGTCTTAGTCGAGTTAGGCATTCCAGAACGAGCTGTCGAAGTCATTGTTGAAGAGATTCCAAAGACCCATTGGGGAATTGGTGGAGAGCCAGCTTCAAAAGTGATGGCAGACGCAAAACCTCCCTAAACGAGCACCGCCTGATTATTACCAATCAACTGAAAAAAGGAATCTAGTCTAGTTACTGGTCTTTGGGTTCAAACGAACCTCGATTTTTACGTGACTTAACTCCTTATGGGTTTCAGGAATTTGAAAAACTTCCTAAAGTCTTTCGGTCGTACGTGGAGTGCTGGTACCTTCTGTCTGTACTCTCTATACCCCTCACCGAATCTTTCAATCAATTCGATTTCCTCTCGCCTGATTTGAATTCTGAATATAAGGTAGAAAATCACAAAGATTAGAATCGAATACACTGAGAATCTAAAGAGCATCCCTGCGGCTCCCAAGAGCACTGCACCCATGTACGTGGGATGTCGCATGACGGAATATATCTCATGTTCCTGCAACTCTGATTCTTCTGGAAAGTAGAGGTACACCACGGTCATATAATCGACGCCAAATGTTAGAAATGCGCTTCTGACCACAAGTAATCCTAGTACCAGAACGAATCCTGAAAGTACCAGACGTATTCCAACATCAAGAATCGTATTCGCCCCAAGGATAGATAGAAGTGATCTTGACATTTCAATCGTCACGTCATTGATTGGAGGACTTGGGGGCAGGGAACGAATTGATGTAAACGCATGGAAGACAATAGGAATGATGAGAGCAACTCCAGTCAAACCTCTTGGAATCATCATTTGGTATGAGAGATCGCCAAATCTTGACTTCATGTAATCTCTTCTACTCCAGACTGTTCCTATCAACCACAATGCAATAGTAGCAATTATCAGAGTGCCAACCAATGGTAGTATTGGTTCTAACGTACCAAGGATACTGAAATCTGAGAACAATCGTGGTAGAATATCGAGGAAAATAAGGAAGGCGTATGCTAGTATTGCGGCTGTGAAAGCCTCTAACGGTATGAGGAAAATTCTCCTTCCTGGATAATCTGGAAGCTTCTCTCGGAGCTTCTCCATTCCCTTCAGTTTCATAAGAAATCTAAAACAACTGTCAACTAATCAGTCTGTTCATTGATAAGAAATAGAATAGGGAGAACCTCTCTCAATTTGAAAATGAAATCGCGCCTGTTATTCTTTTAGGGAGTTATTCTAATTCTAGTCGTACTCTCATTATGATAATCGATTGCCTTCGAAGAAAACGATCATCCTCTGCATATGCGATGAAGTGACGAAGGTAGTCGGTAGTTAACAGCAAATCTATAACTGTGTGACACCTAATTCTTTTGTTTGTAAGTTCTCACAGACAACTATGTATGATGGTTCTGTTTGAGCAGGTGATTCTATGGGAAATGAGAGAAGAAAGAAACCCGGGAAGGAGCAGATTAACGAGTCATACCAGCCAGGCAATATTGGTTCAATGGCTGGAACACTACCTTCAGTAAAAAAGAAAAAGACGAATGGGAGAGGCTCGAAGTGAGAAGAGGCAGTCTGAAGGGGTATAGTGGTAGGATCAATCGAGTTGTCAAGATTAAAGGAGATAGAGTGGAACACTTCATTCACGGCACACCAGAAACAACTTTCGAGCAAGCTCTGCGAAACAATTGGCCCTTCGAAGACCACGACGTTAAGAAGAGCAAGTTGAGATTAGTGACTGAAAAGGGAGTGGATGTGACCAAGAGCACCCTCTCAAGTCATGAAGGTACTGTACTGGTAGAATTCCTCCCTTGAAGAATCATCGACAATTGTTTTTGATTCACAAGTGATTGAGTGCTTTCAATAAAACTGAACGCCATTTGCAGGCGTGAGCAGGTATATAATAACAGTGAAAATCGTAATTGTTGATATGAACGAACGTGCCACGAAAACTGGGTCGAGCCGCAGGAATATCCACCTAGGTGACACTGTCGATATTGTCCAAAAGATGGATCAACGCACTGGGAAGCTCACCCGTGGAATTGTAAAAGACATTCTCACAAACTCCCCTAGTCATCCACATGGCATTAAGGTGCGGTTGCAGACTGGTCAGGTGGGGCGCGTTCGTGCAGTTATCAAAATGAGAACATAACACGTCTTGTCACTAGATAAATCGTAAAAGATGTTTTGACGATTAATTTTTGTAGAAGTAGAGCAAGAGAAATTGCTTGAGTGTGGTTAGTCTGGACTATATCCAGAAGATAAAGGATGACTTCAAGGACAAACACATCTTTCCAAATTGGAATATATTGAGCAGGCGGATGAATTCTCACGAACCTCGTACCCTGTTGCATCCTAACGCGATGACGAAGGAGCAGATCAGTGAATTAATACCTAAGAGATTCAGTATAGAAGAGATACTGGGTCTGCTTCCTGAAAAGCAGAAGGAAATTGCTAGACATATAGACATCTCCCAACTTCCAAGGGATAGACCACCTGGATTGTTAGGACAGGCTGCACTTTTTGAAGTTCTAAGAGACAAGGGCTATGATTTCAAGCACTATATTGATGATTTTTACAGGAATTGGGACTATGGTGGACCCAAGGCTAATGCTCTGATTTTCTTACTTGGCTATATCTATTACATCCGGAGATTCTTTGGAGCACCGTATCTTGATCTTGTGAAGATTTATCTTGTACCACAAAAACTGCACCAGCTTGCACTCACCTGGGATGAGAACTGGGTGCAAAGAATATTCATGAACAGCACTCGGTATATTCCCAACAATCTGACTAATACGCACATCCATCAGATAGTAAGTAAGCTGATGTGTCTTCAGGACGGAAGGGGCATGACAATACCCAGAGTCATGAAGTGGACTGGATTATCTCGGACTGAGGCATCTCACCTAATGGACATCATACGATCTTCATGGGTCGAGCATCGATATTGTATAGTATCCAAGAACACCGGGACAGTAAAGGTGCTGAAGAAGAGTAAGGCATCAAGCGCCATCATGCCGTCCTTTCATTCGTCTTGTACATCATTTCTTGATAATGAAGACTACTTCATCTCTATGAATGACGTGCCAAGAGAGGACGCAGTTGGCAAGTTCCTCGAATTTGAGGCATGGAACACGAATATTGAACGGTATGACATAAAGGACAATACTTGGAAGCTGAGCCCTTCATATTATTCTGCAGAGACGGTTGACGACATCTATGCTTTGCTAAAGACCGGAGACCATCACCTCCCGAAAAACAAAATCCCTCCGACTAGACGTGACTTACTATTCATAGCGCTCCTCACTGGTATGGAAACATCACATTATCCTGGAAAGAAACATGTGATCAACAGATGGTTCACCAAAGGTTACGGAGTTCCGAAAGAAGAAGTTGATCCGGGGATTAGAAACGTCCTTCGAAAGAACATGGTTCGGAATCAGTATACACATTATGGTATTGCTGGTAATGATAGGGAGTTCTTCATCGTTCTCTTTGATGACAAGAATAGCAATACAATCCCCTTCCTAGGGGAGGTAATCCCTAATTTTATGTGGTTCTGGCTGCAGACAAGTGCTGAGATGGACTATGGACTTATCTTTTCTTCTCACCCAACATACCTGTCACCCAATTTACGGAGTCTCATAGAGTCGTCTATGCGAGAACATGATGTCAATGGCGAGATACTTCTCATTCACTCTTGGGCATATGGGCAGCCAGGGAGTATATTGCAGCTAGTTCCGGATGAATAGTCTACAATTATACCTGAAAGTATACACTTGGAATAGCATTCAGACCCTAATAGTACTCAATCATCAATTAAAAGTCATATTCTTTATATTAACATATTAAAATAAGACTTCATAATGCTTATTTCGTTGAAATGACACTCTTATAATCGTCTCAAATTTGATGAGTAAATAGTTATTCTCTAAGTGATTCCATTAGCTTACCGGTATGTATGAACCGCATATTGGTTAGGAGTTGATTTTGAAGAATGACTGAAGTAAAAATGTTAGCAAAAATAGCCCTGTTGGCGTACGGAATCGCCTGCCTGCTATTTGGTCTCTTGTACACCTTTATGGCTGAAACACTCATAGCGACTCTAATGCCTGGCTGGGAAATCAATGCATTCCATCCAAGAGTGGTTGGAGGATTCTTGATCGTAATCGGATTTTTCGACATTCTAATTCTTCTCAACAAGAAATGGGAATGGGAACATGTCAAAGTGGCCTATATGGCTCTATTCGCCTTCATCATTCCCATGATGACTGCGCAAATTCTTGCAGTGGCTCTCTACCCACCGAATGCTGCCTTTGCCGGTGAGATGATGTTTGAGATACCCCTAGAATCTGCACTTTTAATCCTTGGAATTGTTGGATACCTGAAGCAGAAGTGATAGCAGAAAGGGAGGGGGGGAGCCCTGCTTTGGCAGAAAACACACTGCATAGATGGTTTTTCCAAATCATTCGTCCTCTATCACGATAGGATCTCTTCTCACATATGCAATAACACCTACAACTATTCCGAAAACAGTTAGCGGGACGACTGCTGAGCTAAAGACAGAGAGAACCACTACCAATAGTGCATCATCTTCATCTACTTGAGGTGGTGTCCAATTAAGATGTTCGAGTATGTTTCCATCTGTATGAAGGGTAGATTTGGTAGGACTGGTTGTTGTGCTATGTGAAGATGTGGTCGGCATGATAGAACCTGTGACAAATGCGAGTGAGCAAAGTAAGGTGAAAATGATGTAAGCAACCGATAAAGGTCCTAATCTTCGTTGTTGCAATATCAAATATGTATACACCCATGAGAAAGTGAAATTATATTCTTTTACCGCTTTCGGGAGATGGAAAACTGAAAGGAGTTATTCCAATTTGGCAGGTAGCAATGAGAGCACTAGTATAATTCCTATCAGAATCTCATCTCGCACTTTAGGTTCTAGTCTATTTCATAGCCAGACCAGACGTCTTCATACCTTTATTGATGCTTAGAATTTTCTTTCATTCTTCGTCGAATTTTCATAGACTTTTCACTCACTTACCAGAGATGACTCCTGTCTGTGAATCTAACATCTCGGTAGCATCTCTCCGAAGAATGCCTCGTCACGATGTATCTTTCTCTAAGAACTTTGAGAGGTCCTGGTATGCTTTTCTCAAGAATCTCGTATCGTTCATAAAGTCCTCAATCTGACCAATGATCTCCTCAATCTTTGCCACGAGGAAAGAAGTATCCTCTCCATCTCTGACTGATTGTTTCTCAGATTGAAGTGTGACCAGTATCTCTTGAAATCTTGGGATACGTGAGAAGATGAAATTATCCGCTCTCAAAATGAGAGAGAGTATGCTTAATGAGATCGATTTCAGATAATAGACTCTCGGTCTTCGATACTCTCTTGGTAGAACGCTGATATAGTCCCTCTTCAGCTCTTGATGCAAAAGACGAGAGACCGTACTGCGTGAGAAACCAGAAATATCCATCAGAGTCTGTTGATCGACACTTCGATGCGTGTAGAAGATGCTCAGTATTCGACTCCTTATTGGGTCATTCTTGAAATGCGTCAAAAGATTCACGAGGCCCTCTTCTAATCTTCGTGTGTCAAATGGATAGACTATCACCTCCCTCAGAGGAATTATGCCCGAGACATCTTCCTGAAAGAAAGGGTATTTCTCCTTTCGATTGATTTGCCTTCTCTGAGCCTCGATGTAATTCCGAAGGCTGTTGAGTCGCATGTGCAAGAATTTTGCTTCAATTGGATACTTGCTCTGTAGTTCTTGAAGTTCTGTCTGCTTTTCCACTATGTATGAATCAAGTCTCTCAAGACCTTCAATGATTTGAATGGGCGGCGTGTAGTCAAACTTCACTCCTTCTGGTTTTATCCTGTAGAGGTTCTTGTGTGTCTTTGGAATCATGGTACGGCTTACGATCTCTGCTTGAAGAAATGACTGCAGTATTGATGAAATGGAACCTAGAGAGAATCCTGTAAATCGTCTGAGTTGTTCTTGACTCAAGGCATCATAGATCTTGAGATAGGCAAAAACCGCTGTCGCTCTTGGATTCAGATTGACCATTTTTCCCACGGTCTTATAGAACGTGACTATTTCTCGCTCAATCTCCTTTGATTGCTTGGATAGTAATCGAACTTCATTCATTGGTTCCATCCTTTATTCAATGTCTTCTGATTTATCAATCAAGCTCTTGCTCTAACAGCAAGGTATATTTTCTAATTTATGAAATTTAGAAAATATAAACATATTCAATTGAGGTGATTTTGGAGTGTCGAATCTGGAGATTTTCAGTCGGAAGACTGTACTTGTAGGATTTCTCGTGCTTCTCTTTCTGGGTGCATTCTCGCATGCAGTTGCCACTGCTGAGGTGGTTCCAGGCGATCTGATTGGATTCTCAACGTTCCTGGGTGGCACAGGTGACGAGCGAATAGAGGAAACATCGTATACCTTTGGGAGCCCGGCTGTCGATTCAAAAGGCAATATTATCGTGGTCGGTCGGACAACCTCTACAGATTTTCCATTGAAGGATGCCTATCAAGACCACATTAATGGTTTTAGTGATGGCACCATTTCGAAATTTAGTTCCAATGGCTCACTACTGTTTTCAACATACCTGGGCGGTTCAGCTCAAGAATTGATCACGGACGTGGCACTTGATTCAAATGATAACATCATTGTGGCAGGCGTCACAGGTTCTTCAGACTTTCCGTTGATGAATCCTTTTCAATCGAATTTCACAGGCGGAAATGAAGGAGATGCTGATTGTTTCATCACCAAGTTTTCAGAAGATGGTCAGTCTCTTCTGTTCTCTACATTCTTTGGTGGAACTGCAAGCGACTGGTGCTATACAATGAATGTTGATTCAAATGACCGCATAGCCATCTCCGGCACCACTGAATCCACTGATTTTCCATTACTAAATCCTCATCAGGAAAATAATTCAGGTTTGCTTGATGTATTCCTCTCATTATTTGAGGCAGATGGACAATCTCTACTGTTTTCTACATATCTAGGTACTACAGGAATCGATCATGGACGACGTATTGCCTTCGATTCGCAGGGGGATGTTTTACTTGGCGGAATGGCTGAAGCTGGAGGACTAGCAACGGAGGGAGTCTATCAGGAAGAATATGCAGGAGGTTCATCAGATGCGTTCATTGCCAAATTCAAGACCAATGGTACTCTTGTGTATCTTACTTATGTGGGCGGCGCCCTCGCGGAGTGGGGATGTGACCTTGCAGTAGATAGTGAAGACAATGTCGTAATCACCGGCTTTACTGCGTCACACGATTTTCCAACAGTGAATGCTTACCAAGATGAATGGACTGGGGAAGTGGATACATTCGTCACCAAAATAACTCCAGACGGACGAAGTGTCATCTTCAGTACTTATCTAGGCGGTGTGGCATCTGACTATGGTAATGCTATTACAACAGATTCTCATGACCGTATCATTGTAGTAGGGCAAACCGACTCAGCTGATTTTCCGACAACTATTCCAATCCAAACTACTGAGTCATATTATAACAATGTATCATTGACGGTGTTCAATCAGGATGGTTCGCTCCTCTTCTCGATGATGTTTGGAGGAGACCATAATGATATTGGGACCGGAGTAGCTTGGCATTCGGATGACAGCTTCATTATACTAGGTCACACTGGATCTGATGATTTTCCGGTCCACGAAGCCTACCAAGAGACATCTGGTGGCGATTATGACATGTTTGTCATGAAGTTAGACCTGCAGGGTCTGATAGATATTCCACAGGCTGGGTTTACATTCGGCCTTGTCGAAGGTAGTATAGTAGTTGGAGTAGTAGCTGTTCTGGCGCTTCTCTTGTTCATACGAAAAAGAGCAGGCTAGTCATTCTAACAATGCCGCTATGAATCACACCTGTCCCTCAGTCAATTCCCCACCAGTCTGGGACCTCATGGTCCAACCAGACGGGATCAGGTGTGATCTTATACTCTACATCCTTCCCTGGACTGTCATGAAGCACACGATTGAATGTCTCGCTTGCACTCACAGTCATGTCATCATCTACTATAACCTGACATGAGAGGAAGATAGCTGGGTGATCAAATTGAGTTTGGCCGAATCTTATCAGTTTCTCAAAGAGTTCCTGCTGCGCCTGACTCTTCCTTGTTGGCACTCCCTTGTGAATAGTGACCCTGCAAGTAGTGCATTTGGCATTTCCTCCGCAGGTATGGACTATATCGGTTTCATGATCGATGAGAGCTTTGAGCAGCTTTGTCCCCTTTTCCACTGTGATTTCCTTCTGCACCTCTCCCATAAAATCGACAACTGTCACTACTGGCATGACTGCCTGACCAACACCACCTCATAAAAATGCTTTCCGAGAGGCATCCGATGGGACCTATCTCTACGTACCGAACAGAATTGGAAACAAGATGTTCGAGCTGTTCAAGAATGGGACTATTAACAGGGAGATAGATATGCCCGGACTAGATCTTGTTGGTCCAATCACGTGGAACGGAACTCACTTCTGGACCGGAGATGGACAGTATCTCTTCGTCATCACTAAGGATGGTGGTATTGAAGGCAGAGTCCACGATGTCGCTCGTGGGATTTCTGGAATAACATGGGATGGGAATTACTTGTGGGGGCTCTTTAAGACATGTGAGATCTGGAATGATGCTAAGATGTTTCAGATTGAAATCTTGGATGACTCTAGTCTGATCTGATGACAGATGCTTCTCTCTTCATAGAGTGCGTCCCTCTTTACGGACATGGAAATGTTCAACGCTGAATACTACACTTCAACTCAACCATTACCTCTGTGTCAAACCCTCTGATTTGTCAGGGATCGTAAATCTTCCTGGTTGCAATCCATCCAGATCCGTGAATCCATATTCTTTTGCTAGTTCTCCAGTACTCAAGGTCTTTCCTGTTTTCTTCAGCAAATCTGGGTCTGAAGCTAAAGCAACAATTGCACGACCTACATATCTGGTTGATTCTGTGTTCTCGTATCCATCCATATTCAAATAATTCTCATCATTCAGTTGTCCACCTGGAGAGATCCTCATTAGGTGTTCAGTACGAATCCATCCCATGGAAACGTATACTGAAGTGATGCCATATTCTAGCAGGTCTATTGCCATACCAAATGCCAGTCTTGCTTTTGCATTTTTGACCAAATCATATGGTACTTGACGAAGATACTTATCATCATCCCAGAAACCAGTAGTGACAATCAAACCTGCTTTATTGGGAATCATCAGTTTAGCAGCTTCTTGACTGCAGATAAAATGAGACCTTAGACTAATCTGAAGCATATGATCCCATCGGTAAAGGGGTTGCTCCCAGAACTTCGCTGTGAAGTTGTCTGTCTCAATATCAAGTTGAAAGTTCTTATCTGTGTACCCAGCCCAGACATTATTGACTAGAATATCAAGATTGTTCTCTTTCTGAGCGATTGTCTTGAAGACAGATCTGATTTCACTCTCTTGTGAGTGGTCACATTCAAGTATCTCACATTCTCCACCTTCTCTCTCAATCTCCTTCTTTGTATCATCAAGTGTCAGGTCTGAGTATTGAGTGACTGATCTTCCTCTCCTACTCCTCCCCGTTATGTAGACTTTGCATCCAGCAAGAGCTAACTCTAGGGCAATCCCTTTTCCTGCTCCTCTACTGGCTCCAGTTACAAGTGCATCTTTTCCCTGTAGTGATTCGTTCATATTGGTCTCAGCCACCTGTCGCTCTTAAAAAATAATCAGCATTATTGTGGATGCAAATTTTAAAATCGAAGAGTATCACATGAACACAGGAATATAACTCTGAAGAAAGACCAGAGGGTCTCGAGAGACCCTCATCCCTTTTGTTCTGTTCACTTACGTCTAAGAATGACAATTGCTACGATAATCACCACTATGGCAACACCGCCTCCAATGACAATAAGAGTCCAAGGTAGAGGCGGTGGAGGTGGGATAACCTCATTGTTTACTTCAATATTATCAATCGTTGCTCTATCTTTAAATCACAAAGAAAACAGCTCAGAGGTGTCGAGATCTGTGTTCTCTCCTTCCAAGATTGGAATTGGAGAATCATTGTAGTATACTGATATCCAACCGGTCGTATTCCTAGCCACATCAAAGTGATGCCAACCTGCAGCCGAAATAGGACCCTAATTATCTAATAATGTTAAGTTCTCAAAATAGCGCTTCCAAAGAGTTACAGTGAAATCATAGGGTTCTTCATAAGATAACACATCAAAACGAAGAGAACATCCTATGTCGTCACTTGTCAAAACTGCACTGCTGGAAATGAAAATGGCCTCAGTACGAAATCCTACTCCAACAAGGGTTTCATTGACTTTGAAATCAAAACTCCAAGTCCCGTATGCTACAGTACTGGGATAGGTTATCCTCCAATAACCCTCTTGATCAACCATTGATTTCAATCTTACTTCCTATGATTTTAATAAAACCTTGTTCTTTCAGTAATCCGAGGATTCTATCTAGTTCGAACTCGTCATCGAACTGCTTAACTCTGGAGTCCAGTTGGTCATGATCAACATGTCCCTCTCCGATAAGATGTAAAGCTATAGATTTTCTTACATCATCGGCTGTTACCATTTTACTCTCGTTGAAATCCTTGAGCTTCACAACTCCCTCTCCAATTTCTAAGATAGTTTTCTTAGCTTGGATTTCTTCACTGATGATGAACTTGCTCAAAGCAGTTTTTGCATCGTCTTTTGTCTTAAAATCAAATCCCCCTCTGAAAATAGTATGAATTTGGTCCTTTGCTTTTCGTGCGAGTTCATCTTGAACTTTCTTTGTGCTTTCTTTATCTATCTCTTGTATAAATTGCTCTTTTGCAGATGTAATTAATGCGCTATTACTAACGATGAAAATTGATTCGGTGTTTTCTCTCCAAAATTTCTTCGTCTGATCAAATCCGAGATTTATTTTATTGAGATTAATCGAACTTACAACTAAATATCGATCTGTAATAACTAATTTGGCGTGGAGTTCTTTTGATGTTGTATACATAACTGCCCCACTTGCAAGAAGAATTCTCATCGCTTTCTGCACTCTATCTGAAAAATCCATACTAGTCAAATCTGTCAATATACATAGCTGGAAATCAACATTATCTCTTTTTTTCTGAATGAGAGTATTGACTAAAAAATCTGTGAAATCAGAATCTGTGAATGATTCTGTAGATACATATACATATTCTTTGGCATCTTTTACCAAAGATTCATAGACTCTTCTACCAGTTGTGTCAAATGGAGTAATATAGAGCCCCTCTCGAATTTCTGAATCCATCTTACATATATCTACTGGATAATGCTTAATCCAGTAGCCCTCATGCCTTTGATCTGCTGCTATTGGTTTTTGAAATATTTCTTGAATTCTATCAGGGGATGCTGTAGAGATTATGTCCCGTATTTCATTCTTCACAAACAGCTTTCTAATATATTCGAACTTCTCATTGAATTGATTAATGGTTTTTTGGTCATCGGTGAAAATTGCAGCATCAAGTTCAGCAGTATTAGTGAGGTTTGCAGATAGTGCAATTGCGCAGTTATCAGTTACGATAAACTTGCCATGAAATAGATACCACCTGCCGACCGCAGTTGTTGTTCGTTCAGGGTCTCCGACATTCCACCTAATGAACTCTATCTCTGCTCCTATTTTCTTGAGATTTTCGAATCTTGTAGTCACCTCATCTGATACATCATCGTTTATACTATCAT
>JAEOUM010000174.1 GCA_016839275.1 Candidatus Thorarchaeota archaeon | reverse complement strand
ATTTCTAAGTGTGAATTGTGTTTTGTAGCTCGATATGGCATCAATCTTGAGCTCTGCTTCTTCCTCAGTTACTGGAATGTATAATTTGGGATTGAAATCCTTCGATGTGCCAATGACAGGATATTGTATTACGCTCACTGGGTGTCGTGTAGAGGCACGCAATGCCTCCTGAGCTACAGTTTGATGGTCCTGATGAAAATCTCCAACATAAGGCGCGATAACCAAATCCAGCTTATCTTCTGTTCTAAATTTGTACAGGATATCTAATATTTCCTGACGCGATTTCTGCAGATTCTTGTTTTCGAAGTCATAATGAATAATATCCTTGATACCCAACTTCTTGCATGCTTCTATATCCTCTTTTACAATGGTTCCTTTCGGGTATTGTGTCCCCACAAGTGTGTCATCACACTTCGAAAAAGCCCGATAAATTATCTCAGTGCCCTGCAGACTAAGCTTGTGCAGTAATACTCCCGCACCAACGACCGCATCGTCGGTATGAGGTGAGAGCACGAGCGCTTTTCTCACTGAAACCATCATTTTTAACTAGCCACCCTTTTTCAAAGCTGCACACCAGGTGACATAATAATAGGCTTTCGGTAACAATGATTATGCGTTCTTTTTGATTTATCCCGATGCCCGCTTATATCAGCCCTGCCTTTTGGGCAAATTTTCGATATCCTTTCATTAACAGCTTGACAATGTTCAGTCTTAGATTGAACCTAATCCATTCGAGATCTGTCGGTTCTTTGAAAAACTTACCAAACTGCTCTGCATACTTATCTTCAGAGTCAAATGTGACAAGTGTATTCACTGCTGCTGGTGAAAACATCAATTCAACATCAGGATTATCAGCTCGTTGAGGTTTTGCTACAACTTCTCTCTTTCCAGTGACTTCAATATGGAAACGACTGTCTAATATCTCATAGTCTATTACTGCACCTTTCTTCAACCCATCAAAGATCATTGGATGGTTTGTAAGATATTCCATGAATTTCAGCTTTAATGGTTCATCCTTTGCTCTCTTCATACTCTTACTGATTTTTGTATCAAGAAGGAATGTCGGTAGATCCAGCACCTTGATGTCACTACCTATGTATCTGACTCCATCTTTAAGTCCACGATAGCAAAAGGGACATGCAGTGAGTAATAGTTCAGCTCCAGTTTCTTCTGCTTCTCTTATTCTATTTCCAGCCACTTCGTTTGCTAGGTCTCCGTAAGTTCCTTTCAAACCTCCACCAGAACCACAACAGTGAGCATATCTCTTGTTTGTAGCCATCTCAACTAGTTCTACATTGCCTATAGACTCTATTACACGTCGTGGTGCCTCATAGACCTCGGAATGCCTGCCAAGATGACATGGGTCGTGGTATGTTACACGCAATCTATTTTCTGATTCGAACGAGGTGACACCTTCTGAAATCAGTTCATCAAGAAATTCTGTAATGTGTAATACCCGAAAGTCGTACTTGTATCCAGCTTTGATAACATCGATTTTCCATGTTCTGTAACAACCCGCGCATGCTGTGATCACTGTCTTTGCACCAGTGTTTTTGATGGATTCAATATTATGTTTGGCGAGGTCTCCAAATGCTTTCTCACGACCCAATCTCAATAGAACAGATCCGCAGCATCGTTCATTAGGCAGGATTGTGTAATTGATTCCAATTTTGCTTAGCAGTTCGACTGTTGTAACAGCAATCTCTTTCTCACGGTAAGAGCTCGTACAACCGGTGAAATAGACGACTTCAGCTTTCTGTGGGAAATCACGGTTTCCGAAAACCTTCAATCTTAGATCCTTGGTTTCTTTATATGGGGTAAACTCGTTGATGATAGAGCTCTCTATCTCTTCATGTTTTTGGATTGAGAAACCATTTGCAACGAGGTCCTTCCTGAGTGCTTCCATCATATCAGGAATTCTAATACCATCTGCTGTTGCCATACAGGTTTCTTGACAATTCTTGCATATATTGCAGGCATAGGCTAAATCAGCAATGTCCTGATTAATCTCAAGATTGCCCTCGATTAAATCATTGATTATCATTACTCGTCCTTTCGCAGAATATGCCTCAAATCCTAGAACGTTCTTCACAGCACATGGATGGTTTACTCCACGATCAGATGCCACAGTTTTATCCGCAAGGGAGCAGTCACCACACCTTCCACAGAGCCAGAGT
>JAEOUM010000173.1 GCA_016839275.1 Candidatus Thorarchaeota archaeon | reverse complement strand
GACATGGAGTTCATACAGTTCCACCCAACCTGTCTATTCGGTTCAAGCATCCTGATAACTGAAGGAGCAAGGGGTGAGGGAGGTTATCTCGTCAACGCAGATGGTGAGCGATTTATGGCTAAATACGCTCCAGAGAAGATGGAACTTGCGCCTCGGGACATCGTGGCTCGCGCTATCCGAACCGAGGTTCTTGAGGGTCGAGGGTTTGAGGATGAGTACGTTCATCTTGATCTCAGACATCTAGGTAAAAAGAAGATCATGGACCGGCTCCCGGGGATTCGAGAGATATGCATCTATTTTGCTGGACTAGATCCAATTGACGAGCCTATCCCGATACAACCAGCTCAACATTATTCAATGGGCGGTATTCACACTGACAAGCACGGAGCCACCCCAGTTCGAGGTCTTTTCTCAGTTGGAGAAACTGCATGTATGAGTGTACATGGTGCAAACAGACTCGGAGGGAATTCACTTCTTGAGACCTTGGTGTTCGGAAGGGTCGTTGGGAAAAAGGTCGGTGAGTATATTGCAACTGCAGAATCTCCAGATCTCTCCTTTGTTGGACAAAGAACTTTTGAGATGCGTGAACACCTTCAGACATTACTTCTTCATGAGGGTGGGGACTCACCCGCAAATATTCGTGAAACAATGGGTCAAACAATGGATGTTCTAGTAGGTGTTTACAGAAAATCTGATGCGTTGGAGGCTGCGCTGAAGATGATTCGTGAACTAAAAGCGCGGTTCAAGAATGTTAGTGTCGGACGAAGTGATGAACGATTTAACTTTGCTCTGATTCGGACCCTAGAGCTCGAGAACATGCTAGATCTTGCAGAGGTCATTACAATGGGTGCACTCATGAGAAGAGAGAGTCGCGGCGCACACTGGAGATTGGACTACCCGGAACGGGATGATGAGAACTTTCTGAAACACTCCCTGTTCACTATGTTGGATGATTACATAAAGACCGAGTTAATCGATGTGAACCTAGGTATGTTTGAGGTGAAGGAGAGGACGTACTAATGATGTTCAGAATTGCTAGGAGTAGAGATGGCGGGTCAATCACTCACTACGACCTATACAAAGTGGACGCAAAGAAAGGTATGACCGTACTAGACGCGCTCTTTCAGATTCAAGACAGGATGGACCCCTCTCTCTCATTCAGATATTCATGCAGAGGTGCAGTCTGTGGTAGTTGTTCAATGCTTATTAATAAGAACCCCCGACTTGCATGTCGGACCCAAGTGACTGATGTCAAAGGTAGTGACATGAAGCTCAAACCATTCACGAAGCTCTCAGAGGTCCCAAAAGGATGGAATCCTGAAGTAGAGATTCTAATTGAGCCACTGCCAAACATGCCAATTTTAAAGGACCTAGTTGTTGACATGACGAGGTTCTATGATGCTCTGCAGTCAATGAAACTCTGGAGTGAGACTATCGAGGGTGACACTCCAAGGACACAGAGTCCTGATGAACGTGGTAAGATAGAGCGTTATGTCAACTGCATTTTGTGTGCGATATGCTATGGTTCTTGCCCAGTCAATGCAGAGAAGGAGGAATACCTCGGCCCTGCTGCTCTTGCAAAAGCTTGGAGGTTCCATGAAGATTCGCGCATCTCAGATCCCAGTCGATATGTAGAAGCCGCGAATAAACCTGAAGGTGCTCCTCTCTGTGACCTCATAATGAACTGTGTGAAAGCATGTCCAAAGGGAGTTGCACCTGGAGGTGCAATCAGGGAGTTGAAAAACCTTTGATGGATGTACAGGTTTTATAAAGATGCAAGAGCTCTCTTATTGGCATCATGGGTTTGACTGGCAGGCAAACGGGCTGTAATAGACAACTAGTATCCATCATTACAGTCATAATTATTCTCTTCATGACATTTTCTCCAGCTTTCAATGTAATTGCTATTGATACGCCAAGTGACATCAATATCGGTCCATATGTTGACAAGGTTGTTTTCAAAGTGATCGAGGACGATGATTTGCGGGCTCTCGCACTACAGACAGGTACTATCGATATGGATGCTAGTTACCTAAGACCAAGTCAGCTTCAAATACTGGCTGGGAATCCAGATATATCCATTCTGAGTACTCCAAGGAATGGTTATGGTCACATCACAATCAACTGCCGCGATTATCCGCTGAACATCAGTGCATTCCGAAGAGCTTTCGCATATGCTTTTGACAAGACACGAGTTACAATAGAGGTCATGGAAGGCAATTCTCATGAACATGACTCTCTAGTCCCTCTTGTTAGTAATTGGTGTATTGAAGAGATTATGCCCTATCATTACTACATAGCTGAGGTGGCAAAAGGTGTTCAAATTCTTAATGAAGCCAACTTCACAATTGATTCAATTACAGGATTTAGGAGCGCACCTGACGGTTCCTCATTCAATGTGATAATCGAGTATCCTTCTGTTTTACAAGAAGCTGGAATGATTGCTCAGATAGGTGTTGACGCTCTTCTTGCATTAGACGTAAATGCTGAGATACGTGGTTCAGCCTTCTCTGAATATATTTCAAGACTCGATAATCATGGCGATTACGATATGATTTACTATGCGTATAATTTCCATGACGATGATGTGGATTGGCTTGCTTACCAGTACTGGAGCGAATACGCTAACACACCATATCAGAATCCGACGAACTTCAAGAACTCAACATACGACTCGTGGCGGAACCAACTGCTCTACAACACAAGCTACGACGCGGTCTATGAAGCAGCTTCTGAGATGCAGATGATTCTCCAGTACAATGTACCAAGGCTCGTTGTGAATCCTGCCGACATATTGCAAGCTTATAGAACTGACAAGTTCACTGGATGCGTTGAAGATCATGGTCGATATATTGCGGGTACTTATACCTTGAGAAAAATTCATAAAATCGATGGTACACCCGGGGGTAGTGTTTCTATAGCTCTAGGTGAGCCTGAATCATTCAATGTCTTCCTAGGTTCTTCTGTCTATGCATCAGCTATTTTGACCAACCTCTGGCCAAGACTCTATTTAATCGGACCTGATCTTACTCCTCAGCCTTATCTTGCTGAGCACTTGCTAAAAGAGACTCACTCCGAGAATCCAGCTATACAAGAGGGTCATACTCGATTCACTATTGATATAGTCCAGAATGCTACTTGGTCTGATGGTACGCCACTAACAGCAGAAGATGTTGCGATGACTTTCAACTACTGTTTTGAAAGTGCGATATATGGCAATCCCGTCGCTACCGGCTTGAGAGACCTTGTAGCTGCATATGCACCAACTTCATTTAGAGCAATTATCCAGTTCAGCACTGAGTCATACTGGCACTTCTCAACCATAGCCTTCAATTACATTATACCCAAACATGTCTTCAACGAAGTCAACGGAATCGGTTTTTCCGAATGGAACAAATGGAACCCGGTATTCAATCCTGTAGAGCCCTACGTGACAGCTGGGCCGTTCAAACTCACTGACTTCGAGGTTGGGGAGTTCTCTGAGATTTCAGCAAATCCGAGTTTTTGGTTCTTTCCAAAGGAAAGACCTAATACTACTGAAACAAGTAGTCCTACAATTCCAAGTTCAACATTCGATTTTGTCCTCGCTTTTGCTGCTGGCGGGGTTAGTGCTGCATTCACTATTCTTGTCGGTAGATTCACTCTATTAAACCAAAGTGACAGACATAGTGATGCCTGAAAGCAACGAGAAGGAAGTGCACCCAATCCGTTACATTGAAAGTTCAGTCATCCAGCTATGATTTTTCTCTTGGAACTCGTACTTCTTGCAGAAGGAATGCTTTTTCATGTAGATATGCCAGACCGGGTTTTTTAGACAATTGCAGGACTTCAGATATTAGTTGTTGAGCTTCTTCATAACGGCCCTGTTTGAGTCTGAGTTCACTTTTCAGATATAAGGCATTACCAATAAATCCGGGCAACTCCATTTCTCTTACTAACTTGTCAAAGCGCTCCCACCATTGACCTGACATTTCGTGGTCTCGGTTGGAAGAATTTGGTTCGAATGATATAACCTCTGTTTCAGCTAGCATCATGAGACAAAAAATCATTCTATTGTGCCTAGAATTTCTTTCATTAATTTATAATGCATTTTCAAGACTATAGAATGCTGAATCGTAATCTCCTTTAGTGCGTTCAAGTAATCCATTTACCATATACTCGAAGGCTAAACCCGCTTCGAGTCCAGATTTAATATTGAATTTTCTTGCTATGTCAATATGTTTGGTCGCTTCGTCTAATCGATTCAGAATGATTAAAGCCCATGCCATATCCAGATGAACGT
>JAEOUM010000172.1 GCA_016839275.1 Candidatus Thorarchaeota archaeon | reverse complement strand
TATTGGAACACCTGATATGAGTGTAGGAATTTTGCGGCCTGATTTGGCAATCCATTGTAATTCATACTTTGATGATAGTCCCTTTGCACGCTTTGAGATATTCTCTCGCTGTCTTTCGACATTGGTTTCATCAAGGAAAGTAGATATGGGTTTTCCAATCATCTCTGCTGTTGTATAGCCTAATAGCTCTCCAAATTTCTTGTTGACATAGGAGAGGATATTTTTCTCATCAACAATACCAAAACCTTCGCTCAGAGATTCCAGCAAGACACGATGTTTGAGAAGCTCTTCGAGAGACTCAAAATCCATGCTTTGTTCATCTCGAAAATCTGGTGCCATGTATACGAGCCTCTCGTGATTTGGACACATGAAACTATTGTCAAATCTTTTTCATCTTATGTGTTGCATACCCTTTTCCGTTCTTTCAATATGGATGTACATAATCAATATCAAAGAGTGCGAATTAATAACTAGTATGAGTTCATTATACTAAGAGGATGTGGTTTGTGAATGATAAATTTCGAAGACATTAAGATTGGTGATATCGCTGAAGTTGTCCACACAATTAAGGATGAAGATATTCAGAATTTTGGAAAGCTCAGTGGCGATTATAATCCTCTCCATTTTGATGAAGAATGGGCAAAGAAAACTCGTTTTGGTGGAAGGATTGCGCATGGACTCCTCACTGCTTCTTATATCAGTAATGCAATTGGCATGAAGCTACCAGGCGTCGGAGCAATCTACTTGAGTCAGGAAATGAAATTTCTGAAACCCGCTAGAATCAATGATACGATCACAACGAGGGTAAAGGTCATTGAGAAAGATGATAATAAACGCAGAGTAAGACTCTCAACTGATTGCATGAACCAATATGGTGATACAATTCTGTCCGGTACAGCATTAATCCAAATAATGCTCTTAGAATAGAAAACAAAGGCTATTTCATAACAGTTGTCTGTAATTCTTCTCTTTGGTTTTCAACTGCCTTTCGTATCTCTTTGAGGAGATGTCCAAATGAACTCTTAAAGGAAGTATCGAGGTTTTCAATAGTATCAAGGTCTCTGATTATACCATTTAATCTATCTTGGATGCCTATTACTCCTAATTCGAATATATCCGCAAAGTTTCCATTAATCGTGTAGAGAACACGTTTCCTACCACGACCCGTTTGGTCGTAGTCTCTTTGACCATCAATAACCCCTAGAGCTTCAAGTTGGGAAACGATTAAGCCAGCATTTGCACGAGAGTAGCCAGTCATTCTGCAGATATCATCCGAGCTAAGTTTCTCCCCTGAATTGTACTGCTCAAGGAAGAACGCTGCAAGAACAGGACCTGCATTCGGTGAAAGTCCAATCCATCTAGCAACTTTCTCAAAGAGTCTAGTCATGGGTCCTTTTATCAAACCGTTGGTTTCACCCATATTATCTCAACATCCCATGGTTCTATAGTATGGCGTCCTATAGTAATCCTGCATCCATTTTTTCTAATTCCACCTAGCTATATATGATTATTGGGAATCGGTTTCACGAGCCAAGACGTAAAATACATCTCGTCCCTCATGCTTGCCTTTCTTTATCTTCGTTGTAGCTTTCACAATATTCTTGTCATTTCCTTCAAATGCTATCTCTAGTTTCGCAATTCCACCTTGATTTGCATGATGAATTCCAGTTATTATTTTCTCAGCTTCTGCACCTTTGTAGATGTCTTGAACAGTTTTTTGGAGCATAGTTTCCATAGATACGCCCAATTGGTCTAGAGTTTTCTTATTTGCATAGAGAATTTTATGACTTGAATCAATAATCAGAAAGAAGTCATCGGAAAGATCAGAAACTAGAGCTACTTCATATTTTGAATCGAGGATGGAATTCTCAGCATTGACTCTTGTCATATAAGCCGCAATCTGGATGGAAATCGCCTCAAGAGTGCGTCTGTCTCTTTCAGGTATCTCCTCATGAGTATGTGACGCCAAGCTCAGAATAGCCACAGTTCTATCCTCTGAAGTAACAGGAATGATTGCGACTGCTGTAAGGTTCTTGTACT
>JAEOUM010000171.1 GCA_016839275.1 Candidatus Thorarchaeota archaeon | reverse complement strand
CTGGAGAGTACCAGATTGGACAAGGAAGAAACTCTGAAGTTCATCGATAAACAGATTGCACTTGAGCTTAGGATTATTGGGATTGTGAAGGAGAATGTGGAACAACTAGGTAATGCATTCGTCAAGGATTTGCTACTTGGGATTTCAACTGACTCTAAGAAGCATGCAGCGCTCTTGAAATCTCTAAGAAATGCAGTAGAAGGTCCGACACCCTTCATTAGCGAGAAAGAACGCGATAAGATTGCAAAAGGCATCGAGGCTCACATCAAGATGGAAGAAGAAGCAGTCAAAACTTATGGTGAACTCGTTTCCAAGAGTACCAATGATCAAGTCAAAACAATAGCAAGTATGATTCGTGAAGATGAGTTACGACATCATGCGTTACTCAAGGAACTTCATAAGGCTGTTATTGAACCTGAAACCCTTACTGAGGATATGATATGGGATACTATGTGGAAGGACACCCCATGGCACGGTAGCCCTGGAGGATAATTATTTTCACACATTTCATTAGGAGAATCCCATTATGAGGGAAGTTTAGAATGAATGCTATTTGCTAATCCTTATGTTCAATATGATAGTCACCATACCAATTCTAAAACGAGATATTCTGAGGTTTTAAGATGACAGTTGAAGACGTGATACGTTTGGATAGAGGAGATGCTCTACTACTAGCGAATGAAGCTGTTGTACGTGGAGCTTTAGAAGCTGATGTGAAAATTGTAGCTTTCTACCCTGGATCGCCTACTTCCGAGATCCTAGACACATTCAGCGAAGTTCTGGACCATTTTGGAGATTACAAGATGCACATCTCGGCAAATGAGAAAGTTGCCCTTGAAACTGTCGCAGGAGCTTCTATGGCAGGGCAGAGATCATTCACATCTATGAAGAGTGTTGGAATGAATGTTGCTAGTGACTCCATGTTTAGCATTGGTTATACAGGATTGAATGCAGGGTGTGTTTGCTTGATTGCGGATGATCCATATGCACACTCCTCCCAATCTGAACAGGATGGTCGATATTTTGGTGAAGCCGCATATGTGCCAATGTTAGAACCTTCCACTGCACAAGAAGCGCTTGATATAACAAAATGGGCATTCGAGATTTCTGAAAAACATAAGACACTGGTCATCATAAGAACAACAACAAGAGTAAATCATCAACGAGGTATGGTCAAGCTTAGTAAGCTTAATAGAACGCCATTCAAGAAGAATAAGTGGAAAGATGTCAAGGGGCAATACTTCACTGTAGGATCTGTTGCAAGAGCATTAAAGGCAAAACTCCTAGAAAAGACTAAAGCTGTGAAAAAGGATTTCGAAGAAACCGACTTTAACAAAATTGTACCAGGTAGCGGCAATGTAGGGATACTCACTGCAGGCGTTTGCTATCTGCATACATTGGAAGCAATGCAGAATTTGGATATCAGTCTTCCAATCTTCAAACTGGGAACGATTTTCCCTCTCCCAGAACTGAAATTGGTAACTTTTCTGAAAACTCTCTCAACGCTCATTGTAGTAGAAGAGTTGACGCCATATCTTGAAACTCGAATCACTGCATTAGCTCACACAGCCAATCCATCTCTGCAAATTATTGGAAAGAAAAGTGGACATTTCAGCGAGATGCTTGAGTACAACGTACCGATTGTAGAGAAAGTTCTCGCTGACGTGATTGGTTTGAAACCTAGTATGGACTATGATGCAGTCCTAAAGAGAGCTGGTGAACTCAAGGAAATCCTTCCTGAGAGACCCCCAATCTTCTGCCCAGGTTGCCCGCATAGAGGACCTTTATGGTCATTCAGACAGGCTTTACAGCAGCTAAGAATTCGAGAAAACATTGTATTCAACAATGATATTGGCTGCTATTCTATGGTCTTTCTTCCACCCAATGAGTTTAGCGATTCCATGTTAGCGATGGGAGCTTCATTGGGAGTCTCTGCGGGTATGGAGATGGCGCTTGAGGATAAAGTGATAGCAATGGTTGGCGACAGTACCCTCTATCATGCGGCACTCCCAGGTATCATCAATCTCATACATCATAATTCCAATGTGACACTTTTCGTTCTAGATAATTCAGTAACAGCTATGACTGGACAGCAATATAATCCGAACTCACCCTTTAATGCTGGTGGCCATGCAGCTCAGAAAATAAATATGGAAAAGATGTTCGAAGCATTAGGAGCCAAATCAGTCACAATAATTGACCCATATGAAACGCGAGACTGTGTTGCACCCATAAAGAAAGCAATTGAGGCTGACGGATTCAATGTTATCATTTCACGTCGTGAGTGTGCACTCTATGGAGATCGACTAAAGAAACAAGCTGGCGAGAAGATAGTCCCAAGCGAGAACGTCAAAGACACATGTCGTAGCATTTATGCCTGTGTTAAGGAATTCTATTGTCCAGCAATTATCGTGGATGAGTCAGATCACAAGATGACGATACAACAGGACCTTTGTGATGGCTGCTTAGAATGTCGACAAGTATGTCCGGTGGATGCTCCCAAGCATGTGGAGGTGCAGAAATAATGAAGAAAGGTGGAACCTACAACATCATATTCTGTGGTGTAGGTGGTCAAGGTTTAATGCTACTCTCAGCGATTCTTGGGAAAGCAAGCCTTGATTCAGGACTTAAAGTGATGACTGGTGAGCAACACGGTCTTTCTCAAAGACAAGGTTCTATTTATGTCCACTTTCGAATTGGAGATCCAATCTCACCTCTTATCCCGTACGGGAAAGCTGACATGATGATTGCAATGGAAGCCACAGAGGCTCTACGATATATCGAGTATCTGAAGAGTGATGGAGTGGTCATTATGAGCAATCGTATAATGCCAGCAGTCACTGAAACGAAGATAGTTGCTCTTGATAAAGAGAAGAAGACGAAATATCTAACAGTTAATCAGATAGTTGAAAAACTTCACATGGTCACGAAAAGAGTAGTTCTCCTTGATTCGCTAGAGCTTGCTATTCAGGCAGGCAATGCTAGGACCGAAAACTCAGTGCTCATTGGAGCCACAGTGGCTTGTGAAGACTTCCCAATTCCTGCAGAGGAGGTGAGAAAGGCAGTTTTGGCATTAGTGCCGCCAAAGACACAAGAGGCCAACTCTAAGGCATTCGATCTTGGACTGGAAACTAGTTCTGGGTGTTTAGGAACTTAGTCTATCACTTCCTGAGAACCTTGGTCATAATAATTGCGACCACAGCAGCACCTGCAATAAAGCCAATAATGAGGACAATTAGCACTGGATTATCAAAAAGAGGATTATATGGTTCAAGAACAATGACATACACATCATCATAGGCAGTATTTCCCCCAATATCAACAACGGTTATGTGGTAAGCATACTCTCCAACATCGAGATTATCAACGTTGATAGTAAATTCCTCAGTCGTGGAATTCCAATTCCCACTCATCACTTCAGTTCCATCTTTTTGTATCTGATAACTCATAGGATAGTCGTCTGATGCGGTCCAAGTAATATTGTGACCAGTTTCACCTAATACGTATTCAATATCTTCGGGTTGACTAATAATTGGAGTAATCCGGTCTGTGTATTG
>JAEOUM010000170.1 GCA_016839275.1 Candidatus Thorarchaeota archaeon | reverse complement strand
TACCTATATGCTGCCATTAGACTATCCTGTCTACATTCCTGTTAGAACATATGCTAAGAATCCTGAAACAAGAAAGAGGATTACAATCGCATTTAACAACCGGGGAGGCAGGGTGAACAGTGAACGCCTCTCTGATGCTCTTGCACTTAGGGACCGATTAGCAAAGCTCGCAGGATTCTCGAACTTTGCTGAATTTCAAATCAGTATAAAAATGGCAAAGACTCCTAAACGCGTGCTTGATTTCCTAGACGACCTGAAGGCTAAACTCGCACCTTTGGGTCATAAGGAATTAGATGCTCTCACCAAACTGAAAGCTCGAGAACTAGGTGTAACACCAGACAGTGTCACCCTCGAGTTGTGGGACCTCTTCTATTACCATGAGATATTGATGAAAGAGAAATATTCTGTGGATCAGAATGAAATCAAGAAGTATTTTCCAATGGAGCGTGTTGTCGCTGGAGTATTGGAAGTCTATCAAAAAGTTCTCAATCTCAACTTCGTTGAGGTACAAAAGCCAAATGTATGGCATGAAGATGTACGAGAGTTCAAGGTCATTGATTCTGTCACAGGGGAAGTAAAAGGCGTATTCTACTTGGACCTCTATCCTCGAGATGGAAAGTACAAACATTATGCCGTCTTTGATTTTCTCGATCGTAGAATCAAAAATGGTGAAGTCCTCCTTCCGATCACATCAATGGTTGCTAATTTCCAAAAACCATCGAATAGTCAGCCATCCCTCTTGACACATTCAGAGGTTGAAACCTTCTTCCATGAATTTGGACATTTGATGCATGTTATTTCAAATAGTGCCAGTTATGCAAGCTTTGGTCTTGATGGTGTACTCCCCGACTTTATAGAAACCCCCTCGATGATGTTTCAAAACTGGGTTTGGAAGGAAGAAATCCTTTCTCTTCTTTCAGGTCATTATGAAGATCCAGACAAGAAGTTACCCTCTGCGCTTTTGAAGAAGCTAATAGATGGAAAACTGCTCGATATAGGACTTTTACAATTAAGACAAGTCTTTTTCTCACTCATTGATATGATCTATCATATTGAAGTCCCGGAAGATACAACCTCGGAGTGGTTCAAGAACTTTCGAGATATTTCATTATTCTCTCATCCTGAGAACACTTGCCCTGAAGCATCATTTGGTCACTTGATGGGAGGATACGAAGCAGGATACTATGGCTATCTCTGGTCGAAAGTCTACGCAGAAGATATCTTCACAAAGTTCGAAGAGAACGGTTTCATGGACGAAAAAACTGGGTATGAATATCGTCTGAAAATATTGGCTCCCGGTGGTAGTCGCGATCCTGATGAGCTTGTTCGTGATTTCTTAGGGCGTGAATCTAATAGCGATGCGTTCATGAAGTCTCTAGGACTGGATAATTAGGAAAAAAGAGAGCTGTAGGGCGCATATAATATACCCTACAGATTTTCTCTGCTTTACAGAGTTTCTACCAGAGCTGGTATTGTCTCTTTACGAAACCTTCCCAGACACGAGGTAATTTAGCAATGACATCTTCAGTAATCGATTCCACAGAGCTTCTCACTTTGTTGAGGTCACAGTCACCATAAATTTCTATGTTGACCGCCTGGGGCTCGGTAATTGGAGCTCCAATCTGGCTCACGATGTAGCAATACACCTGAGCAAGATCAGGATGTTCTTTGTATACTCTCTCAGTGATTTCTCGAGCAGTCACATTGTAAGTCTTACCAACGTGCGATACTGGATTCTTTCCTGCTGCTGCCTCGAGGGTCATAGGTCTGTATGGAGTTATGAGACCATTCGCGCGGTTGCCTCGACCTACCTGACCATCATCACCATGCTCAGCTGAAGTCCCAGTCACAGTGAGATAGAATAGATTATCTTCTGGGCTATCAGCTGTGTTGACACCCACTTCTACCTCCATGTCGGTAATCTTTACTGCAAGGTCCTTTACTAGATCTTGAATGCCCTGCATGACATTAGCATACTCATGTCTGTCTTTCGTTTCGGTGGAGATGATTGCTGCAGCAACCTGAACGTGGATTTTATCGTCGATTCTTGTACTCATGATTTTGATATCTTCACCAATCTGAGGCCATTGCTTCTTCACCTTTTCACTGTTCAAGAGCTGTTCTGCTTCAAGGGTAATCAACTCAGTAGGTGAGAATGGTGCATACCCCACACCAAAGCTTGTATCATTGGCTCGTGGGACACCGGTCTCAAGGTCAAAGTTACCGACGAGGTCTGTACTGCCAGCACGGATCTTATAGTCGATGATGACATCAGAGTTTACATCCAGATGTGGGAGGTCTTTGCTCAACCACTCTCTTGTGTGCTCAACAGCAAACTTGCCAACTGGGACCTGTCGTTCGTAGTCTTTGTCAACGACATCAACAGCACGACCGCTCATGAGAATGTATATTGGTTCAATGACATCCCCTCCTCCGAATTTAGAGTTGGATTGCCCTCCAACGAGAAGAACCTTGTCAACGTTGTGATGCTGTACTTGACCGAAGGTCTCCATATAATATTCGCTCAAGCGTACTGATAATTCTTCAGCCGCTTTGTCACAAAGCGTGTCTGGATGACCTTTCCCCTTGCGCTCCACAATCTCGACCGGGAGCTTGTCAACACTGGGTCCAAATCCAGCTGTAACTTTCAAATTCTTCATTATAATCAACTCGTTATTTCCACAAGCCGCGGAACGAAGAGCATAAATAGATTGTTATTTGTAATTCCCCATAGTAATAATTTTCATTAATATATTACTATCAGGAATCTGTGTAAAATGATTACTTTAGATGAGCTTTCAAGAATGAGACGAGAAGTGGGAATGACGCAGGCTGATTTGGCTATTGAAGTTGGAGTGTCACAGTCCTACATTGCCCGTCTTGAGCGGGGTTCTCTCGATCCCAAACTATCTGTGGTGACTAAAATTGTGGAAACACTTACTCATCGCCAGAGTAAGACCTGCGCGGAAATTATGACCCAAAATCCTGTTACAGTTGATGCTAGGGATCAAGCCTCATCTGCCGTGAGAGTCATGCAAAAGCACAGCTTCTCTCAGGTTCCTGTTCTCAGAGGAACTCAGCTTATTGGATTAGTTACTGAACGTGATATTATCCGTAATCTCCAACACAATATGAATCAGCTATCCGTTCAAGCTATCATGAGCCCAGAGGGTGTACCAATCATAGACGAAACAACAACCATTGATATCATAACGCCTCTTTTCCATACTTACCAAGCAATTTTGATACATAACCAAGGACGTATCCGAGGTATCATAACTCGCTCCGACCTTCTCAAGCTCACGTAATAGAAAGATGATAGATTCAAAATATACTCTGAGGATTAAATAATTCTTAACTTATCAGTCAATTCAAAGCAGTTGTGCCCCCGCAGAATGTCTTATATGCAATAAAGAGAAAATTCACTCGGAGTAGATAGTTAAGTGCCGAATTACCTAGACTCACTCGACGACCTCCGTGATGGACTGGACACGTTTATTGAGAAATGGGCAAACATCCAGAGGAAGTCTGTAAAGTCGATTCAGGCAGTCACAAATACAATCATGCAGATTGAACATTTAGATGGTCCTCTTGGCAAACTCGAGGGTTTCCAGAATATCAGAGAAAATAGCAAGGGCATCCTTCTTGTCAATCTGTACGATAAATTAGTACCATCTTTTGAGACCTCAATTCGTGAGTTCACCAAGCTCATGCATATGTTTGAGAACCTAAGGCATTCCTCCTCTACAATACAGACTCTAACCGAGTCGATGAGAGGAGATCTTGAAGATTCACCTGATCTTGAGGATCTTGTCGGATTTCTCGATCTAATTATGATTAGCATTCGAGACATCCTGAATATGTATGAATCAGAGTTCCTTGTTAAACTAACTATCTTCCGCGATTTCGAGGAAGGTGCAATCGATATCGGCGTAGTGAGTAACTATCTTACAATTTGGGTCGTTGAACCCAATATCGAACCAAATGCTCGTGACAAGCTGCTCAAAGACCTTGACGAACATGTTGAGTTGCTTAGGGATGTCTTCATGGGAAAGACTGGTCTCCGTCTACCAGATGCCTACAAGAAGGCGCAGTTGTGATTTTTTTACGTTGACAGACCGAAAAGAATAACTAACACGTCTAAATTAGAGTCCGTATGAGCGATGAGAGCAATCCATTATGGATTAGGTTACTCGACGATGCTATTGGTTTGATTGTGATAGTGGTTGCTCTTGTTGCAGTGCTAGAACTTGCCTTTAGTTTTGCCTACGCACTCGAGGTGCTTTCACTAGGTATACTAGCGATGGGAATAGCGTGGATTGCTTGGGGTATTTTTCTTGTACGAACAAAAATCTATGCTCGTATCTTCATGTTGGCTACAGGCATCATTGCAATTGCTATCTCACTTTTTGAGTTTATTTTCTTCTCGCTATCGCCAGACTTGTTAATCATATACCCTGCAGTAGCTATGCTACTCGTCGGAGTTTCGAGATTGGTGTTAGGTTTCCTGATTGGTGGTGTACCTCTCTGGGTTCAAATGCTTCAAGTACTAGCGGGTATATTGACAATAAATCTTGCAGCGTTTGTGTTCATCTTTTCGAACATCAATCTTCCAGCTATGATAATTCTCTTGATCATATCCTTAGTCGCAAATGGACTTGTTCGATTGATTGTTGGTCGAACTGATGTCCATCAGCAGTATCTAAAACCTGCAGACTCCAGCGCTCCCTCTGAGTAAGTCGATTCGACAAAGAATAACTGAAAATCTTCTCGTTTGATTGAATACATAGAATCTCAGAATTTCGTTGCAAGTTTCTTTCTAATCTCTTCCACAATAAATACGAGGGTTGAAAGACAGATAACAAGCAGCCACTCCACAGGCGCAATCGGACTTAGCTCAAATAGTGCAGTCAACGGTGGAAGAAGAAATAGAAGAGATACGAGTATGATGTCAATCATGTATACAACAATCAGAACCCTATTCTTCAGAATCCCCATAG